>DATFIM010000074.1 GCA_035270125.1 Halanaerobiales bacterium
AAAAAAAGTTTTAAAAGAGGTTAATAAATATAATTATCCTCTACCAGAATTATTACTTGAGCCAGGGAGATCAATTATTGGAACAGCAGGAACTACTCTTTATGAAATTGGAATGATCAAGGAAATTGAAAATATAAAAAAATATATAACAATAAATGGAGGTATGAGTGATAATATTAGACCTTCCTTATATGGGGCAGAATATGAGGCATTTTTAGCTAATAAAATGAATGCTGAACCTGAGGAAGAAGTAAGTATTGCTGGTAAATGTTGTGAAACTGGAGATATACTTATTAAGGATATTAAACTTCCAGTAAGTAAGAGAGGGGACATATTGGCAGTAACCTGTACAGGAGCTTACACTTATGCTTTGTCAAATAATTATAATGGTATACCTCGTCCAGCAATAGTTCTTGTAAATGAGGGAGAGGCTAATCTTATAGTAAAAAGAGAAAGTTATAAAGACTTAATAAAAAATGATGTTATTCCTGCAGGGTATTAAAAAGAGAATTAAGGAGATGATAGCTTAAATGTCTAAATTACAAAAAATAAAGTTAGCTCCTGGTGTAAAAGAAAATATGCTCAAACCAGAATTTTGGTTAGCAGATAATAAAAAAAATGAAGTTATGACTAAAAAAGAAATAAATGAATTTAATAAAATAATTTTTGAAAAGGCTAAAGAAAAGGGAAAAGAAGAAGAATTTTGTGAACTAAGCAATTATCCTGACATAATAACTGATAAAAATTTATATTCATTAATGGAAGATTATTCTCTTCCTGAAAAAATAAAAGAAAAAGATTATTATAATAAAAACTCAAAAAAAATATCCAAAAAAGAAAAAAAAGAATTAATTAAAAAAACTAATTTAGAAAATATAAAGAAAAACATTGAAGTTGATTTTGGGATTATAGTTAAAAGAGCAAATGTCAGATCTTTCCCTAGTAGTGAAATATATGCTAAAAGTCCTGAAACTATAGATCAGGATATATTACAACTTACTGCCTTATCAGTAGGCACATCATGTGCGATTTTACATTCAAGTAGTGATGAGAACTGGTATTTTATTCAGGCCAAAAGATATAGAGGGTGGGTAAAAAGAGATAAAATAGCAATTACAGAAAATAAAAAAGAAGCTTTAACTTATTTTGATACTGAGAGATTTTTAGTTGTTACAGAAAGCAGAGTAGAAACTGAACCCAATCCATTTGACAGACAAATATCTAATATTTTATTTCAAATGGGGGATAAAATTCCTCTTGTAAAAAATGAAGATTTACCAGACTCTATTCCTGAAAACAATGGACAGGCCCAATCACCTGAAGGAGCTTATGTCATCTGGCTTCCAGTAAAGGGAGAAAAAGAAAAGGTTAAATTTAAAAAAGCTTTAATTGCCAGGTCTAATGATTTAAATGAAGGATATCTTAGTTATACCAGAGAAAATTTGGTTAAACAGGCTTATAAACTTTTAGGTGAAAGATATGGTTGGGGAGGACTTTATAAAAGAAGAGATTGTTCACGTTTTATTATGGATGTTTATAGAACGGTTGGTATTCAAATTCCAAGAGATGCTGGTTTCCCTCAGGAAGAAATATCAGCTGGTAAGATCTATGAATTTAATGGTGATTTAAAAAACAGGAGAGAAGTTTTAGATAAATTAGAAGCTGGAGACCCAATATATATGAAAGGCCATGTTATGATGTATCTTGGAAAAGAAAAGGGAGAACATTACTTAATACATTCTGGTTCTGGTTATGGTAAATATGATAAAAATGGAGAATATAAAGCAATAACAGTTCATGGAGTTTTTGTAATGAAGGCAGAACAATTGATGAAAAGCAGTGAAAACACTTATTTAGAATCATTTAAATTAGCTAAAAAATTTCTGTTAGAAAACTAGAGGGAGGAATTTTTTTGAAAAATGAATTAAAAAAAGAAATCAGCCAATATCTAAAAAATAGAAAAGGAGACTATTCTCTCTATTATAAAGATTTATTGAATGAGGATGAATTAAAAATAAATGAAGATGAGATATTTTTGGCAGCCAGTGTTATTAAAATACCTATTATGATTGAATATTTTAGACAATTAGAAGCAGGTACTATTGATCCAAATGAACTTTTTATTATCCCTTCTTCTAAAAGAGTGGGAGGTTCAGGGATATTATCTGAACTTAGAAAAGATATTAAAATGAGTCTTTCAGAAATGATTTTATTAATGATTGTTTTAAGTGATAATACAGCTACAAATTTAGTTATTGAAAAACTTGGTATTAATAATATTAACAATTTTTTAGAAAACCGCAATTATGATAGTTGTTTAAAAAGAAAAATGATGGATTATGAATCAAGAAAAAAAGGGATAGAAAATTACATAAAAGCAGATGAGATTGGTGAAATTTTGCAAGATATTTATGAAAGTAATTTTTCAATAATTTCTAAAAAAAGTTGCGAAAAAATGTTTTCAATTATGAGTAGACAAAAAATAAGAGATAAACTTTCTTTTTATATTCCAGAAGATGATTGGGTAAAAGTCGCCAGTAAAACAGGTACTTTAGATAAAGTAGAACATGATGCTTCCATATTTAATTTTGCTAATAATAAATTTGTTTTAGTAGTTCTTTCCAAAAATTTACCGACAAATGCCTATGGTAATGTTACAATTGCTAAAGTTGCCAAAAAGATCTGTGGATTATAAAATTCATTAACCGAGGTGGAAAAAATGAAAATAACTGATATAAAATTATATCATCTTAGTGTGCCTTTAAAAAAACCATTTAAAACTTCATTAAGGACTGTTGAATCAGCTGAAGAAACAGTGGTAAAAATTATAACTGATAGTGGTTTGGTAGGTTTAGGTGAAGCGCCTCCAACTGCTGTGATTACAGGAGATATGAATGAAGGTATTAGAGGTTTAATAATGGGAAAGATAAAACCATTACTAATTGGAGAAAAAGCAGATAATCTTGATAGATTACATTATCTTTTAGAAGAATCAGCTGTTAATAATCATAGTGCTAAGGCGGCAATAGATATGGCTTTATATGATTTGTATGGTAAAATTTATGATGCGCCATTATATAAATTATTAGGTGGCTATCAAGATGAAATTATATCTGATTTAACAATTAGTGTAAATTCTCCGATTGAAATGAGTGAAGATGCTCTCCAGGCGGTAAAAGAGGGCTATAAAACGCTCAAGTTAAAAGTTGGTAAGGGGATAAATCTTGATTTAAAAAGGATAAGAGCTATAAGAGAAGCGGTTGGACCAGAAATAAAAATAAGATTAGATGCAAATCAGGGCTGGGAAGCAAAAGAAGCGGTTTATGCCATAAAAAAGATGGAAGAAGAAAATTTAAATATAGAATTGGTTGAACAGCCAGTAAAAGCAGCTGATTATAAAGGAATGAAATTTGTTCGGGATAATGTATTAACTCCTATTATGGCTGATGAAAGTTTATTTAGGGCAAAAGATTGTTTGAAACTTCTGGAGATGCAGGCCTGTGATTTAATAAATATTAAATTAATGAAAGCAGGAGGAATTTATAATGCACTTAAGATAAACTCTATTGCTGAAGCTTATGGTATAGAATCAATGTTAGGAAGTATGTTAGAAGCAAAGATTTCTGTAACTGCAGCGGCTCATCTGGCTGCAGCCAAAAAAAATATTACTCGCCTTGATCTGGATGCTCCAAGTTTATTGGCAGAAGATCCAGTTGATGGTGGAATAAAGATAAATGGACCGAAGATAATTTTGGCTGATGGTCCAGGATTGGGAATTAATAAAGTTAATAATTTAAAAGAATTATAATATTTATGTTTTTTGTTTTATTGGTACCTTCTCAGCCCACCTGTGAATTAGGGCACAGGTGGGTAAAATAAATAAATTTTATCATATTTGGGGTGTTAATTTGGCAGATAATAATCTTGTTAAAAAAAACAATAAAATAGGATATATAGCAGCTGTTTTATCAGCTATTTGTTTTGGTAGTGCAGGACTTTTTGTAAAATATATTTATAGTTTTGGTTTAAGTGCTGGAGAGATGTTGATTTTACAATATTTAATAGCTGTAGTAGTTTTATGGATAGGTTCTTATTATATTTATGGTTCCAGAATTATTATTTCCAGTAAATTACTAAAAAAAGTATTAATCCTTGGTGTATTTGGTAATACTTTTATGACTCTATTTTATTATAAATCTTTTATGTTTTTAGATGTAGCAGTTGCAACTATTCTTTTGTTTACCTATCCTATTTTAGTAACAATCTATTCATTTGTTTTTGGCAATGAAAAATTTGATAAAATTATTTTATTTTCGCTAATAATTGCTTTTACAGGAAGTTTTTTAGTTCTTGATTTATTTAATTATAATAGTAATGTAGAAAGTCTGGGGGTTATTTTTGGGATTTTAGGTGCTGTTTTTTATGCTTTTATGAATGTTTATTCTGAATCATTTTTGGATAAAATAGAGCCAATAATTTTGACTGCTTATGTTAATACTTTTTCCTTAATTACACTTATTATTTATTATCGGCCCTTTCATTTATTTAATTATAGTCTTGAGACTAAAGCCTGGTTGGGAATTTTAATGCTTGCTATTATTGCCGGTGTTTTACCTGTTGCTCTTTTATATACAGGTATTAAAAATATAGGGGCTGTAAAAGCTTCTATTATTGCAAATTTTGAAATTCCTGTATCGGCTATTTTATCTTATTTAGTTTACAATGAACGATTAAATTCTTTTCAAATGATAGGTATGTTTTTAGTTTTAATTGGAATTATTATTTTACAAAATAAGGATAAAATAATTAAAAAAATAAGAATTTAATTTTTTTTACCTTGTTATAAAAATAATTTTATTAAAAAATAAAAAATAAGAAGGAAATTTTATTATTGTATTGAATATAGTAATATATACATTTTAGTTATGGGAGGTGAGAAAAGCTTCTGATAATTAAATATTTTGAATATTTACTTTAATAAAAAAACGGGAGGTAATTTTTAATGCAAAGAAAAATAATATTTATTTTAAGTTTTCTGCTCATTTTTACTTTGACTACTGGAGTTATGGCTCAGGATGTCAATAGAGGAGGAATTGTTAGAGTAACAGCAAGTAAGCAGGGAGTGCTTGTTAAGAACTTTAATCCCTTTTCTCCAAATTCTTTACACATAACTTTTGGTGGTATTTATGAAACTTTAGTTTTTGCTAATTCTTATAAAGGTGAAATTGAACCATGGCTGGCTGAAAGCTATGAATGGTCTGATGACCTAAAAACTCTTACTTTTAATTTGAGAGAAGATGTTCAATGGAATGATGGCGAAAAATTCAATGCTGATGATGTAATGTTTACACTTAATCAGGCAAAAGAGGATAAGGCTCTTGACTTAGCTGGAATTTGGAATCAAGGTTTAAAAGAAGTAAATAAACTTGATGAATATAAAGTAGAGTTTGTTTTTGAAGAAGCTAATACAACTGTTATGCCACAGGTAGGAAGTATTTATATTGTACCAGAACACATCTGGTCAGAAGTTGATAATCCATCTAAGTGGAGTGGTAATGAAAATCCTGTAGGTACCGGTCCATTTATGTTTAAAGAGGGTACTTTTGCTGATCAATCTTTTCAGATGAAAAGCAATCCAAAGTACTGGAAAGAAGGTAAAGATGGTAAGCCTTTACCTTATATTGATGGTGTAGAATATATCAGTGCAACTGGTAATTCACAGGCTGCTATGAAAATAATTTCCGGTGATGTTGATTGGGGTACTTACTTTATTTCCAATATCGATGAAACCTATGTCCAAAGAGATCCTGAACACAATCATTACTGGCTTCCTGAAGGAAATATTGTTTATTTAAACTTAAATAATGGAAAAGAACCATTTTCCAACCGCAATATGAGAAGAGCAATTGCAATGGCTATTGATCAGGAAGAAATAACAACTATTATGAATTCAGGAGCTGTTCCTGCTTCTAACACAGGAGTTAAAAAAGGTTATTTAAGCTGGCTTACTGATGAGACAATGGAATTTAACTGGGAATTAAATAGAAAAGTTGCTGAACAAATGATTAAACAGGAAGGATACAGCAGAAATAGTGACGGAATTATGGAAAAAGATGGAGAAGAACTATCCTTTAGTCTTTATGTTCCAACTGGTTGGACAGACTGGATTACTGCTGTTGAAACAATTAGTAAGCAATTAGAAGAAATAGGGGTAAATGCTAGAGTAAAACAGGTATCATGGCCTTCTCCTTATTTAGATAATATCACTAATGGTAAATATAATATGTCAATTGATTATACTAACTCTGGATTTTCACCTTACTATCAATTTAATAACATTTTACCTTCAAGACATTATGCACCTATAGGTGAAAGTGCAACTGGTCATTCACAGGTTAGATATCAAAATGAAAGAGTAGATGAAGCAATTCAGGAATATAGTAAAACTGCTGATAAAGAAAGACAAAAAGAATTGATTAATGTAATAGTAGGTGAATTTTTGAAGGATAGTCCAATGGTACCTTTATTCTTTAATCCTGTCTGGTTTGAATATTCTACTGAAAATTTCACTGGCTGGCCAAGTGAAGATAATCCATATACCGCACCTTCTACAGCCGGAATGAGTAAAATGCCAGTTTTCTTAAATTTAGAACCAGTAGAATAAATTTTTTAAGATATAAGGAAATAAGTATAAATAGCAGACCCTCGATTGCTTCGGGGGTTTGCTTTAATAAAATTTGTTTAGCTGGATAAAGGAGGGAAAAAATGAAGTATTTTCTTCGCAGGATACTATGGTTAATATTCGCTATTTTTGTTGCTCTTACTATAAATTTTATTTTACCAAGACTTATGCCAGGAGATCCTGCTACAATTCTGATTCAAAGATTGGAAGGACTTGAACCTTCTGCAATTGAAGCGGTAAGAACAGCTTTTGGTTTAGAAACAGATAAAAATATCGTTATTCAGTACTGGGATTATCTTGTAAATTTAGCTCATGGAGATTTAGGTATATCAATCAGTCATTATCCTACCCCAGTCTGGGATGTTCTCAAAAAAGCTCTCCCCTGGACAATTGGTTTGATGGGTCTTTCTACAATATTTAGTTTTGTAATAGGTACCTTTATCGGGATTGGTATAGCCTGGAAAAGGAAAAGTAAAATTTCTGATGCAATTTTAGGACTATTTTTATTTATTAGATCATTCCCCTATTTTTGGTTTGGACTTATTTTAGTCTATTTCTTAGCTTTTAATAATCCGTTTTTTCCTTTAGGAGGAGCTCACTCAACTAGATTAATGCCAGCTGATGGCTGGGCCTATTTTAAATCGGTTCTATATCATGGTTTTTTACCTGGTTTAACTATAACAATAAGCTCTATGGGATATTGGATATTAACTATTAGAAACAATATGATAAATGTACTTGCTGAAGATTATATTACTGTAGCTAAAGCTAAAGGACTTTCAGCCAGTAGAATTAGAAATTTATATGCTGCTAAGAATGCAATATTACCCTCTATTTCAGGTTTTGCAATGGCTCTTGGCTTTGTTATTGGAGGTAGTTTACTTACGGAAATGGTATTTTCTTATCCTGGTGTTGGTTTTATGTTATTTCAGGCAGTACAACAGCAAGATTATCCACTTTTACAGGCAATCTTTTTATTTATAATACTTGGAGTTTTATTTTCTAACTTTATAGCTGATATTGTGATTATGTTACTTGATCCTCGTGTAAGGGATGGTGGTAGTAGATGATTAAAGATATGTTGAAATTATTTATATCAAATAAAAAAGCTTTAACTGGAGTTATTATTCTCATATTTTTTCTAACGATAGCTATTTTTGCTCCGATCATTGCCCCTTATGGACCAAAACAAAGTAGAGATGAATCAGGTAAATTTGAACTTAGAGCTGAACCATCTCTTAAACATCCACTTGGGACAAGCCATGCTGGTTATGACCTCTTTTCAAGATTGATTTATGGAACGCGACTTTCTTTAGGAGTAGGTATCTCAACCGGTATAATAACAACTTTTATTGCTTTAACTTTAGGACTTTTCAGTGGTTATTATGGTGGAGTGATTGATGAAATAATCTCATTTATTAATAATATATTTTTAGTAATACCAAGTCTACCCCTGGTTATAGTTGTTGCTTCTTATATTACAATTAAGGGTGTATTACCAATAATTTTAGTTCTATCCTTAACAGGCTGGGCCTGGGGAACACGAGTGATAAGGTCACAGGTTTTATCGGTTCGAGAAAGAGAATTTGTTAAAGTAGCTGAAGTTTTAGGTGAAAAACCTTTAATTATTGTTTTCAGAGAAATATTTCCTAATATAATTTCTCTAGTTATGGCTACTTTTTTTACTTCTACTATAGCAGCAGTTATTGGAGAAGCTACTTTAGAGTTTATTGGTCTTGGCAACCTTTCTACAGTAACCTGGGGAACAATGCTTTATTGGGCCCAAAACAATGCAGCCCTTCTTTATAATGCCTGGTGGTGGTTTTTACCTCCTGGATTATTTATTGGTTTACTGGGTACTTCTTTTGCTCTAATGAATTTTGCTATTGATGAAATATCTAATCCTAAAATAAGGAAGAGGTAGATATAGATGTCTGATACAATACTGGAGATAGATCATTTAACAGCAGGTTATGAAACAAAAATGGGAGATGTGCTTGCTGTAAATGATGTTTCATTTGATTTAAAGAAAGGTGAACTTATAGGAATTGCAGGAGAATCAGGTTGTGGTAAATCTACTCTTGCCTATTCAATAATGAATTTGCTAGAAGATAATGGGAAAATATACTCTGGAGAAATTAGATTTTCAGGAAAAAACATGGTTGACTTATCTGATAAGCAAATCAAAAATTTTAGATGGAAAAACATGTCTATGGTTTTTCAATCAGCAATGAATGCTTTAAATCCAGTTATGAAAATTAGTGAACAATTAATAGATGCTCTAAAAGCCCATGAGAAAAAAATATCTGATAAAGAAGCAAGAAAAAGGGCAAAGGAAATGCTCAAACTTGTAGATATACAAATTGATCGATTGGATGCTTATCCCCATCAACTTTCTGGTGGAATGAAACAAAGAGTTATGATAGCTATGGCCATGATTTTAAATCCTGATTTGATGATTATGGATGAGCCTACTACTGCTTTAGATGTTGTAGTTCAAAGAAATATAATAGAAAAAGTAGAGGAATTAAGACATGAATTTAATTTTTCAATAATATTTATTACCCATGATCTTTCCTTATTGGTTGAAATTTCGGATAAATTGGCAATTATGTATGCAGGTAAAATTTTAGAAATAGGGCCGGCAGATAGAATTTATCTTAATCCCTTACAACCCTATACTGAAGGATTAATGAATTCTTTTCCACCTCTGACTGGAGAATTAGAGGAAATGAGTGGAATAGCTGGGAAACCACCTGATTTATTAAATCCTCCTCAGGGATGCCCTTTTTATCCTCGATGTGATAAAAGAATGGATATTTGCCAGAAAACAATGCCTGAATTTAAAGAAATTGAAGAAAATCATAAAGTAAGATGTCACCTCTATACAGGAGGTAATAATAATGAGTGAAAAAATATTAGAACTTGATAATGTATCAATGCATTTTCCAGTAAAAAAATTTGGAAGCAAAGAAGAATATGTACATGCTATGGATGATATTTCTTTTTCACTTTACAGAGGAGAAATACTTTCAATAGTAGGTGAATCTGGTAGTGGTAAAACTACTACTGCTAATGTTGTAGCCAAACTGCATCAACCTACTTCTGGGAATATATATTATAATGACAAAAATATTTATGGAAAAGAAGTCCGAAAAAATAATTTAGCCTATAGAAAAAAAGTGCAGATGATCTTTCAGGATCCATTTGGAGCACTTAATCCTACTCATACCATCCGAGCTATTTTAGAGAGACCATTTTTGATTCATGGATTGGCAGATAGAAATAATGTAGAAGAAAAAATCAAAGATGTTTTAGTTCAGGTTGGTCTGGAACCTGCTGAACAATTTATAGACAAATTTCCTCATGAATTATCAGGAGGTCAACTGCAAAGAATAAATATTGCCAGAGCAATATCAGTTGATCCTGAATTGCTTTTAGCTGATGAACCTACTTCAATGCTTGATGTTTCTATTAGAATAATAATTATGAATATGATCAAAAAGTTTAGAGATGAAGAGAATATATCCTATCTTTATATTACTCATAACCTGGCAGGTGCTCGATATATTGCGGACAGAATAGGAGTTATGTACGCTGGAATGTTAATGGAATTAGGTCCGGCAGAGGATGTAATTAAAAAAGCCTATCATCCCTATACACAATTATTAAGATCGGCAGCACCACAACCTGAAAAAGGTTTTAGAGATGGCAAATTAACTACTCAGGGAGATATACCAAGTTTAGTAAATCCTCCTTCAGGCTGCCGTTTTCATCCTAGATGCCCTGAGGCAAAACCTGAATGTTCAAAAGCAATACCGGAAATGAAAAAAATTGAAGATAATCATTATGTAAGATGTATTTTATATTAATATTTTTAAATAGCAAAAATTAATTATTAATATTAAGGGAAGTGAGTATAGTGAGTAAAAATGCAAAAAATTTACCTCACGGTATTTTAAGAATAAATAGTTATATGGAACAATTAAAACCTGCAGAAAAAAAGGTGGCAAAATATATATTAAATAATCGTGAAGAAGTAATTCATCTATCAATTACTAAACTGGCCAGAGAAGCAGGAGTAAGTGAAGCTACTGTCGTTAAATTTTGTCAGCATATTGGTTATTCTGGATATCAGGAATTAAAGATTATGTTAGCTCAGGCAGAAAAAAAAGGGAAGCAGGATCGTATCTATGGTGAGATAGAAGCAGAAGATAATGTAGAAGAAATAATAAATAAAATTTTTCAAATATATGATCAATCCTTGCATAACACAAAAAAACTTTTTGATAATAATAATATTAAAGAGGCAATAAAGACTGTAATAGATTCAAAAAGAATATACTTTTTTGGATTTGGAGCTTCAGGGATAGTTGCCAGAGACAGTGAATTGAAGTTTAAAAGAATTAATTATGTGGCTGAAGCTCTTTTAGATAATCATAAACAGAAAACTATAGCTTCTTTACTTACAGAAGATGATTTAGTAGTAGCTATTTCAGATTCAGGACGTACTAAAGAGTTGATGGAATCATTAGAGATAGCTAAAAATGCTGGAGCTAAAATAATTGCAATAACTTCTAATATGGATTCTCCAGTAACGAAAGTTTCTGATATAATTTTACTTACTTCTTCAAAAGAAACCCCATTTAGAGGAAGTGCTTTAGCTTCAAGGATGGCTCAACTGGCAGTCATTGATGTATTGTTTTTAGGAGTTGCCAGTTCTGAATATGATAAGACAATAGAAGCTTTAAGCAAGACAAGAGTAGTAATGCAGGATAGTCGATTAAAATAATAATCTTTTAATTTCAGAAAGGGGGGTATAAATAATATTAATATTTTCTTTTAATAATAAGATACTAAAAAAGGAGTGGAGAAAATGAGAAACAATTTAGTTAAAATAGTTGCAGTTTTATTATTACTAGTTTTTAGTTTTGGTTTTGTTGAGGCACAGGCAGAAGATGTTCTAAAAGTAGCAAAGGACCAGTCAGCAGTTGGGTTTGATCCTCACCTTGTTCCGGCAGCTTCTTCCATTCAGGTTTATCAACATATTTATAATGGCCTTGTTGATATGGATGCAGAAGGTAATATTGTGCCTGAACTGGCAAAGAATTGGAGAATGATAGATGAAAAAACTTATGAATTTGATTTGCATGAAGGAGTAAAATTTCATAATGGTCGGGAAATGACCTCAGAGGATGTAAAATACAGTTTTGAAAGAATTCTTAATCCTGATACTTCTTCAATAGCTCAATCATATTTTACAATGGTTAAAGAAATAAAAACTCCTGATAAGTATACAGTAGTTTTTGAACTTGAAAAGCCGTTTGCAGGATTTTTAACAAATGTTGCTCATGTCTGGGCTGCAGTTGTTCCTAAAGAAGTTGTAGAAGAAAATGGAGATTTAAAACAGGCTGCCTGTGGTACAGGACCTTTTAAGTTGGAAGATTGGTCTCCAGATGAACATTCAATATTAGTCAAAAATGAAGATTATTTTGAAGAAGGCCTGCCCAAAGTAGATAAAATAGAATTTTTGGTTATGAAAGATGAATCAGCCAGGATTGCTGCTTTAAGATCAGGTCAGGTACATTTGAGTAGTATTACTCCTGATGGTGCTGAAATTTTAAAAAATCAAAAAAACATCAATGTTATAAATTATCCCAGTTTAAACTATACTTATGCTGGATTCAACACTACTAAGGCACCTTTTGATGATCCAAAAGTTAGACTTGCTTTAAGTTATGCAATTGATAGAGAAGAAATTGCCGAGATTGTATATAATGGAAATGCTTCTGTAACAGGCCCTGTGCCTCCTCCTCAGAAAAAATGGGCACTTCCTGTAGATAGTTATCCTTCCTATGGTGGAAGTCAAATTGAAAAAGCAAAAGAATTATTAAAAGAAGCTGGATATGAAGATGGACTTGAATTTACAATAAAAACATCAAGTACTTATGATTATATGGTAGATACTGCTTTAGCTATTCAAAATCAACTTAAAAAAGCAGGAATTTCTACTAAAATTGAATTAGTTGAATGGGGAACATATATAGATGCCTGGGTAAATACTGATCATCAATTTTTAGTTGGACTTAATGGATCAGGTGTTACTCCAGATAGAGCTCTTCATTTCTTTTTCCATACAGAAGGAACAGCTAATGTTTGGGGCTTTAGTAATGCTGAATTCGATAAATTAGTAGAAGAAGCAAGAGTTACAGCAGATTATATGGATAGATCAGAGCTATATAAAAAGGCACAGAGCATGCTTGTAAATGAATTAGCTCCTAATCTTTTCTTAAATGCTCCTTATCAATTCTATGCTGTAAATCAAGATGTTGAAGGTTTTAATCCAACAGCACTTACTGGAGAATCTGTACTAAAACATGTAAATCTCAAATAATTATTTGAATAATAAAATAAGGCCTGTGAATTCACAGGCCTTATTTTTTAAGGATGTGATTTGATGAGAAGTTATTTAATAAGAAGATTATTATCTTTAGTTCCCTTAATTATTGGTGTTTCTTTAATTGTATTTTTAGCTATTAATTTTATTCCTGGTAATCCAATTAGAATAATGCTGGGGATAGAAGCAACTGCTGAAATGGAAGCAGAATTAAAGGCTGAATATGGTCTGGATCAACCCTTAATAATAAGGTATACTAAGTGGTTTGGAAATTTTGTTCAGGGTGATTTTGGAAATTCAATTGTAACTGGAAGTCCTGTTAATATCGAAATAGCAAATAGATTTGGGGTAACTCTTCAATTAGCATTATTGAGTGTTATGCTATCACTTGTAATTGCTATCCCGGTAGGTATAATCTCAGCAACCAAGCATAATACTATCGTTGATTTTGTAGTTAGAATTGGGGTATTAAGTGGTATCTCTTTACCAAGTTTTGCTTTAGGTATTTTACTTATACTTTTTATGTCTAAGATATTTGGTTGGTTACCACCATTTGGATTTGTAAATTTGTGGGATAATTTTTTCTTAGCTGTTCAAATATTAATATTGCCTGTAATATCTCTGGGAGTTAGATTAGCAGCATCAGTAAGCAGGATGACCAGGTCTTCTATGCTTGAAGTATTAAGAAAAGATTATATTAGGACAGCCAGAGCCAAAGGCCTAAAAGAAATAGTAGTAACTTATAAACACGCTCTGCAAAATGCCCTTATTCCTATTTTGACTTTAGTAGGTCTCCAGATAGGGTATTTGTTTGGAGGAGCAGTTGTTATTGAACAAATTTTTTCTTTACCTGGCCTGGGTCGTTATCTGCTAACTGGAATATATAAAAGAGATTATCCAGTAGTTATGGCAGCAGTTTTAATAATAGCTATCTCTTTTGCAATAGTTAACACCATAGTAGATATATTTTATGCCTTTGTTGACCCGAGGATAAAGTATGATTAAGGAGGCATTATAATGAATGACCATAAAAAAGAATTAATAAGAAAATTTTCTAAAAACAAACTAGGAATGATAGGGGCTTTTTTAGTAGGGGTAGTTATTTTATTAGCAATTTTTGCTCCCTTTATTAGTCCTTATAGTCCTGAAGAAATGGATTTAATAAATAAAAGAGAAGGACCTCAAAAATCTCATTTATTTGGGACAGATAAATTTGGCAGAGATATTTTTAGTAGAATTATTTTTGGTTCAAGGGTTTCATTAACTGTGGGGATGATTTCAGTAGGAATTGGAGTCTTTTTTGGTATTTTCTTAGGTTTATATGCAGGATATACTGGTAATATAATCGATAATGTTATTATGTGGTTTATGGATATTTTAATGTCTTTTCCCTCCATTCTTTTAGCTCTGGTAGTTGTAACAGTATTGGGGAGCAGCTTAACAAATACTATGATTGCAATTGGGATCACCTATATACCAATTTTCACTAGAATAATAAGAGGTTCGGTAATGGAAATCAAGGATCAGGAATTTGTTGAAGCTGCCCGGGCAACTGGATTAAAAGATGCCTTTATTCTCTTCAAACATATTTTGCCAAATGTAATGGCTCCAATTATAGTTCAGGCTACTTTAGCTTTATCAGGAGCTATATTGACAGAAGCTACACTTAGTTTTTTAGGCCTTGGAGTTCAACCCCCAATGCCATCCTGGGGTTCAATGTTGAGTAATGCCAGAAGTTATATGGAACTTGCTCCCTGGACAGTAATTTTTCCTTCATTAGCAATTATGTTTAGTGTCTTAGGTTTCAATATATTAGGTGATGGCTTGAGAGATGTACTTGATCCTAAATTAAATTAATAAGTTTAAAATTTGATTATTGTGGAGGTTGAGAATATGTCACAAAATACTAAAAAAAGAATAACTGAAAAAAGAAATCCAAGTAGTACAAAGATTGATCAAATGCGAACAAATGAAATACTTAAGTTAATTAATAAAGAAGATCAAAAAGTTGCCAAAGCAGTAAAAAAAGAAATTCCAAATATAGAAAAAATAGTAGAAATCATTACAGAAAAGATGAAAAAAGGTGGAAGATTATTTTATGTAGGAGCTGGCACAAGTGGAAGACTGGGGGTTTTAGATGCAGTTGAATGTGAGCCTACTTTTAGTATTAGTCCGGAAAAAGTAGTGGGAATTTTAGCCGGTGGTAAAGATGCAATGTTTAAAGCTCAAGAAAATATTGAAGATAACGAAAACTTAGGAAGCCAGAAGATTGCAGATTATAATATTCAAAAAAAAGATACAGTGGTCGGTATAGCAGCAAGTGGGAAGACTCCTTTTGTGTTAGGGGCTATTAAGGAAGCCAATCAAAGAAAGGCATTTACAGTTGCTTTAAGCTGTACAAAAGATTCTTTTTTAGAGGAGTTAAGTGAGCTGGCAATTATTCCAATAGTAGGACCGGAAGTAGTGACAGGTTCTACCAGAATGAAAGCCGGTACTGCTCAAAAAATGGTTTTAAATATGTTATCAACTACTGTTATGATTAAATTAGGAAAAGTTTATTCAAATTTGATGGTTGACCTTAATGCGACAAATGAAAAGTTAAGAGTAAGGGCCAGGGATATTTTTACTTTAATTACTGATGGTGATAAGGAAATAGCAGGAAAATATTTAAAAGAAACAGATTATAATTTAAAAGAGGCAATAGTAATGTATGAAAAAAAAGTTGACTTAAAAGAAGCAAAAGAATTACTTAAAGTAAATGAAGGAATTTTAAGGAATGTTATAAATTAGGAAGGTGATTTTTCGATGTCCATAGCTGAAATTATTGAAAATATGTCTCTTGAAGAAAAAGTTGGACAATTATTTCAGGTGGGATTTTCTGATACTAAAGCCGATAATAATATAAAAGATATGATTGAAAATTATCATATTGGTGGAGTTATTTATTTTAGTAGAAATCTCAATAGCCTTAAACAGACTGCTGAATTATCTAATCAACTTCAGGAGTTAGCTTTAAATTCAAAATCTGAAATACCACTTTTTATATCAGCCGATCAGGAAGGTGGAATTGTAACAAGATTGAGGGGAGGTACTCATTTCCCTGGTAATATGGCCCTGGGGGCCACAGGAAGTAATGTCCTGGCTGAAAAAGCAGGTAAAGCAACAGCAACAGAATTAAAAAATACAGGTATAAATATGAATTTGGCTCCTGTTCTTGATGTTAATAACAATCCTGCTAACCCAGTTATCGGTGTGCGTTCTTTTGGAGAAGATCCCGATTTAGTAGCAAACTTGGGCTATTCTTATTTTGCTGGTTTGCAGAGTGAAGGAGTAATTGCCTGTGGTAAACATTTTCCCGGTCATGGAGATACTGATTTAGATTCTCATTTAAGTCTCCCGGTAATTAGACATAATAGGGAGAGATTAAACAAAATAGAATTAGTGCCCTTCAAAAGAGCAATTGATCAGGGGATAGATAGTATTATGACTGCTCATGTGCATTTTCCCGCAATCGAAAAAGAAATAGGAATACCTGCTACTCTTTCCAAAAAAGTACTTACTGGACTTTTACGTAAAGAACTTAACTTTAAAGGACTTATTATTACTGATTGTATGGAAATGAATGCAATTGCTGATTCATTTGGAACAGTAGAAGGTGCTATTAGGGCATTTATTGCTGGAAGTGATGTTATATTAATTTCACATAGTTATCAAAAACAAAAAAGAGCTATTAAAGCAATGAAAGAGGCGGTAAAATCTAATAGAATATCTGAAAAGAGAATAAATAAGTCATTAAAAAGAATTTTGGAATTAAAGCAAAAAAGAATAGGAATTGGAAGAAGAAAAATTAAAAAAGCTGATCCTAAAAAAATAAATTTAAAATATAATCAAAGAATTGCTGAAGAAATTTCTCGAGCCAGTGTTACTCTGCTAAAAGGAGAAAATGTTGTTCCTATAGAAGATATAAAAAACAAGAAAATATCTGTAGTGAACTTTAGTATAAAAAAAGGTTCTTTAGTAGAAGATAATAAAAATGAAAATAATGTTTTTATAGATTATTTAAATAAAAAAATAGATGATTTAAAACATTTTGATTATAAGGATAGACAGGGAATTGATAAAAAGGATGACAAAGAATTTAAAAATAGTGATTATATAATTGTTTGTATTTCTGATGGAGAAAAAAACAGAAAACAAATTAAAATTGCTGAAAAAATAGCTGAAAATAACAAAGTTATTACTGTTGCCTTGAGAAATCCTTATGATTTTAAATATATCAAAAATTCAGATGCTTTTTTAACTACTTATGATTATAGTCCTTCAAATCAAAGAGCAGCAGTTGATATCATAACAGGAGAAATTAAAGCAAAAGGGAAATTGCCAGTCAAAGTGAGGAATGAAAAAAATGAGAAATAAAATTGCATCTACTAAAAGTGAAATTATGAAAGGGATTGAGCTCTGGAATAAGGAAAATCCGGAATTTGAAATCAGGGAGAGATTGGTCGAACAAAATATTTTTTCACCATTTGCAAATATTAATGTTGTCTGTATAAATTTTTATATGAAAAATGAGATCAGTGCTTTTGGAATAATAAAATATTTAGATAAAGAAATAAAAAATTATGTAGACAAAACACAAGGGTGGATAAGTTTATTAGCTGTAGATCCTGATTGTAAGGAAAAAAAAGAAGTAATTGTTAATTCTTTAAAAATACTCGAAGAATTTTTAGTAATGAAAGGTGTTAAAAATATAAGATTTGGTGGTGACCCTCAAAACTTTTTAGCAGGTTTACCATCAAGTAGTTGGAATGATTATTTAGGTATTTTTAAAGAAATGGGATATAAAAAAGGGGTTATAGAATTTGATCTTAAAAGAAACATCAAGAAATTTGATTTTCAGAGAAATATAAAAGAATATAAGTCACTTTCCATAGAAAGAGTATATAAAACTAATGAAGATAAATTATATGATTTTCTTGAAAAAAATTTTCCAGGACGATGGTTTTTTGAAGCAAAAAATATTGGCCATATTCCAGGTGGTTTAAGAGACTATTGGTTTCTTGAATATAATAAAAAAGTTGTGGGGTTTGCCAGAACTAATACAATAGACTCTACTTATAAAGGTCCAAATATCAACTGGGTAACAGAATTAGGTGATAAATATTGTGGACTTGGTCCTCTAGGAATAGCAAATGATTATAGGAATAAAGGATGGGGACTTTTTATGATAGCTGAAATCATAAAAGAATTAAAAAATGAAGGTTATAAAGAAATGGTTATTGATTGGACAACCTTAGTTGATTATTATAAAAAATTAGGATTTGGAATATATAAAAAATATTTAACATTAGAAAAGAAGGTGTAAAATATGAAAGATTATTCAAATGATATTTCATTTTCACCTGTAGAAGAGTTGATTAAAGAAGAATTGGGAAAATCTACATTTCCTGGAGCTGTCTTAGGGATTGTTAGAGATGATAAAATTTTATATCAAAAAGCTTTTGGTTTTGCTCAACTTAAAGAAGAAAAAAGGAAAATGAAAAAAGATACTGTATTTGGTCTGGCTTCTTTGACAAAAGTGGTGGCTACAACCAGCTCGATTATGAAACTTATTGAAGAAGGTAAAATAAATTTATGGGATTATTTATATGAATATTTTCCAGAATTAACTGGAGATAAAAGGAATATTACAATTTATCATCTTTTAACACATACTTCAGGTTATCAGGCTATAATCCAATTATGGGATAATGTAAAAAGTTATGAAGAAAAAATAAAATATATATTAAGTTTACCTTTGCAAAATAAAGTAGGAGAGATTGTAAATTATAGTGATCCCAATTTTATACTATTAGGAGAATTAATTAGAAGAGTTACTAATAAAGATTTAGATGAATATACTCAGGAAAAAATATTTTCTCCTTTAAAAATGAATAAAACAGGCTTTAAACCTTTAGAAAATTTAAAAATAAGCAAAAAAGAAATTGCTGCTACTGAATATTGTAATTGGAGAGAAAGGATGATTACTGGAGAAGTTCATGATAAGAATGCCTATTATTTGGGAGGGGTTAGTGGTCATGCCGGTCTTTTTTCTGATATAAATGATCTTTCTCAATTTGTAAGGATGCTTTTAAATTATGGAACACTAGATAAAGAAAAAATTTATAGTGAATTAACTATAAAAACTATGATAAGTAATTGGACTGAATCTAAAAATGAAAATAGAGCTTTAGGTTGGGATCTTCGTGATAATTTTCGTTCTTCAGGAGGAATACTTCTATCAGATCAAGCTTTTGGTCATACTGGTTTTACAGGTACCTCTATCTGGATTGATCCTGTACTAAATATAGGTATTATATTTCTTACTAATAGAGTTCATCCAAGTAGAGATAATGTACAGATCATTTCTCTAAGACCCAGATTACATAATCTAATTGTATCGACCTTAAACAAACAGGGATTAATCTAAATTCATATAAAAAGGAGCTATTATTATGGTGAAAAAAGTAATAGGATTGATGTCCGGTACTTCGCTTGATGGAATTGATGCTGCTTTAGTTAATATAAGTCAGGCTGAAAATGGGCTTAATATTGAACTTGTAGATTTTTTAAATATTGATTATAAAAAAGAATTTAGACAAAAAATATTAAAAACTACTGCTTTAGATAAAAGTAATATAAAAGATGTGGCTCACTTAAATATTGATTTGGCAGAAAAATTTTCTGAGGCAGTTTTTAGTTTATTAAAAAAAAGCAACCTCACACCTGCTGATGTTGACCTGGTTGCTTCTCATGGCCAGACTATCTATCATAATGTAGAAGATAAAGAGGGGATTTCTACTCTACAGGTGGGATCTGCTTCTTTTATTGCAGAAAGAACAGGGATTACTACTGTATATAATTTTAGGATGAGAGATTTAGCAGCAGGGGGAGAAGGGGCCCCTTTAGTACCCTATACAGATTATCTTATTTATAATTCTGAGAACAAAAATAGGATTTTGCAAAATATAGGTGGAATAGCTAATTATAGTTATTTGCCAGCTAATGGAGAGTTAAATGATGTGGTCGGTAGTGATAATGGCCCAGGGAATATGATTATAGATAATGCTGTAGAAACTTTAACAAACGGTAAAATGGATTTTGATAAAGATGGTAAAATGGCTGGGAAGGGAGAGGCTTCTCAAAAATTATTAACTGAAATGATGAATCATTCTTTCATTAAAAAAACCCCTCCTAAAAGCACTGGCAGAGCTGATTTTGGTAAAAGATATACTGAAAAAATAGTTAAAAAAGGTAAAAAAATGAATTTATCTAAAAATGATATTATAACCACAATAACTTCTTTTACAGCTCTGGCAATAATAGATTCGTATCAAAAATATCTACCTACAGATATAGATGAAATCATTATAGGTGGAGGAGGAAGTTATAATCCTTATCTTTTAAATAAAATAAAAGAATATAAAAATGAAAAATTGAGAAAAGATATTAAGGTTTTAAAACAGGAAGATTTGGGATATAGTAGTGAGGCAAAAGAAGCAGTGGCATTTGCTGTTTTAGGATATCAAACTATGAAAGGGAAAAGTAATAATGTTCCAGGAGCTACTGGAGCTCAAAGTGAAGTTATTTTAGGTGAAATAGTACCTGGAGATGATTTTTATCAATTTTTGAATTGGTAAAAAAATAGAAAGGAGTTAAAAATGAGAGTAATTATTGAAAAAGATTATAAGGCAATGAGTAAAAAGGCGGCATTACTTGTGGCCAGTCAGGTAAGGTTAAAACCTGATAGTGTGTTGGGTTTAGCTACAGGTAGTACCCCCTTAGGAATGTATGATGAATTAATTGAAATGTATAATAAAGATGAGATTGATTTTTCAGAAGCTAAAACTTTTAATTTAGATGAATATTGTAATCTCTCTCCAGAAAATCCTCAGAGCTATCACTATTATATGAATGATAATTTTTTTAGTCATATAAATATTCCTGAAAAGAATATTAATATTTTGGATGGAATGACAGATGATGTGAAAAGAGAATGTATAGAGTATGACATGAAAATAAAAAGAGCAGGAGGTATTGATCTTCAGGTTTTAGGGATTGGACCTAATGGTCACATAGGTTTTAATGAACCTGGAGAAAGATTAAATGTAAAAACTCATCAGGTTGATCTGGCTGAGGAAACTATTGAGGCAAATAGTAGATTTTTTGATTCAAAAGAAGAAGTGCCTAAAAAAGCAATCACTGTTGGTATAGCAACAATTCTTAAAGCCAGAAGAATTTTGCTTTTAGCAAGTGGCAAAAATAAAGCTCATGCAATAAAAGAAACAGTAAGTGGTCATGTTTCAACTCAAGTACCCTCGTCTTTATTACAAACCCATCCAGAAGTAACTATTATAATTGATGAAGCAGCTGCTGAATTAATTTAATTTATTTTGAATATATTAACCTCCAATGCTAAAATATAATTAAGAGAAAAAATTAATTTTATTAGGGAGGTAATGAAATGGGGATTTTTAGAACGATTTATTATAATTTGAAATTAAATAGGAATTTAAAAAAATCTAAAGATCAAATAAAAAATCTCCAATATAAAAAACTCAGAAAATTACTTTTTTATGCCTATGATAATTCTCAATTTTATAGAGAATTATATGAAGACAATGGCATAAAAAGAAAAAACCTTTATGATATTAAAATTGAAGACCTCCCGCTAGTGAACAAAAAGATGATTATGGAAAATTTTAATAAAAATATTACTAAAGAAAATATCAGCAGAAAAAAACTGGAAGATTTTTTAGAAAAAAATGAAAAACCCAGTGATTTATATAATAACAAATATCGAATTATACATACTTCTGGCTCAACGGGTAGAATTGGTATTTTTGTTTACAGTGCTGATGAATGGGATTTTATAAAAGCAGTATCACTTAGAATGTTTTCAAATTTTGGATTAAAACCAAAAAGTTATGCATATATAGGTGCAGTTGATGGACATTATGCTGGAATAAGCCTTTTTATGAGTCCTATTAATCAATTTGAAGAAATATTTTATAAAGATTATCTAATTATAAATATTAATAAAGTATTAAGTAGTTATTTGACTAAATTAAATAAGCTTAATCCTCAAAACATAACAGGTTATCCTTCTGGAGTTAAAATGTTAGCAGAATTACAACTCAAAGGGGAAATAGATATTTCACCAGAGACTGTAATATGTGGTGGGGAACCGCTCTTAGATAATGATAGTGAAATTATCAAAAAAGCCTGGGATGTTAAACCTCTAAATTATTATGCCTCTTCTGAATCTTTGATGATTGGAATTAAAAGACCACAGGATAACAATATGTTTTTAATGGATGATATTAATTATATTGAAATAAAAAAAGATAAAACAATAATTACTAATTTATATAATTATACTCAACCTTTAATCAGATATGAATTATCTGATGTTTTAGAAAAACCTAAAATTCAGGAAAAAGATTGGCCTTTTGAGCAGATAAAAAACATTATCGGTAGAAGAGAAGAAATGATCTGGTTTGATAATGAAAATGGTAATAGAGAATTTTTACATCCAATTGTACTTGCTGAATTTTATGTTAAAGGGTTAAAAAAATTTCAGATTGTTAAATTAGATGAAAAAAGCTTTTTAATGAAGGCTAAAATAAATAGTAATTATAATAAAGATGAAGTTAAAAATAAAATAAGAAAAAGAATGGAAAAATTGTTATCTCAGAAAAATATGAGTAATATTGATTTTATTATTAAAGAAGTGGAGAAATTAGAAGTAGATTCTGAAACAGGAAAATTTCAATTAATAAAAAAGAGAAGAAGAGGAGAGGATTAAATATGTCTAAAAAAGGTCTAATTGATGAGTTAGAAGATTTGAAAGAAGTGATGAACCGGCAATTAAATATTGCCAGAAATTTGCAAAAAACAATAATCAATATTGAACTCCCTCAAGGACTGGATGGAGAAGTTTTTTATCGCCCTGTTTTAAAAAGTGGAGGAGATTTTTATGATTTTGTTGAATTAGAAAATGGTAAATATGGTTATCTGCTGGCAGACAATAAAAGGCAGGGAATTTCTGCTATTTTAATTATGATAGCTTTAAAATATATATTTGAAAAACTTAATCACAACATACTTTCCCCAGGAGAAGTTTTAAAACAAATCGATAAAAAATTAAAAGAAAGATTTGGAGAAGAATTAAATGATATAAAAATCACTTTTTGTTATATTATTATTGATACCAAAAACAATAAACTTAGCTGGGCTAATGCCGGTCATCCTTATCCTCTTTTGATAGATGAACAAAATAATTGGATGGGTTTAGAGATTACTACTCCAGCTTTTACTAAAGATTCTGTAGTAAATTTAGAGACTAGAGAAATCAGTTATAAAAATAACTCTAAAATTTTTTCTTATACAGATGGTCTGGCTGATTTTTTAACAACTGAAGAAGATTTTTTACCTCCAGAAATAATAGAAGATATTGTATCAGAATTTGCAATAGGTAGAAGTGGTAAAAGTGAGTTTTATGAATGGCTTATAACAAAACTTGATAATATAGAGTATTATGATAACATTTGTTATACATTGATAAATCTTTGATTATTCTAAAAATATAATTATAATAAGGTGGTTTAGAAAGTGGAAACAAAGAAAAAGATTATGTCTGTATTTGGTACAAGACCAGAGGCTATTAAAATGGCTCCTCTGATAAAAAAGTTAAAAAACAATAAAAATTTTGAAGTGACGATAGTAGTAACTGCCCAGCATCGAGAGATGTTAGACCAGGTTTTAGATCTTTTTGGGATCAAAACAAATTATGATTTGGATATAATGAAAAAAAATCAAAGTTTATCAGATATAACCTCTCGGGTTCTTAAAGGACTTGAAAGAATCTATAAAAAAGAAAATCCTGATTTAGTACTTGTCCATGGAGATACTTCTACAACTTTTGTGGGAGCTTTAGCATCTTTTTATAATAAAATAAAAGTAGCTCATATAGAAGCAGGTTTAAGGACACATGAAAAATATTCTCCTTTCCCAGAAGAAATTAACAGACATTTAACAGGGGTTCTGGCTGATTTTCATTTTGCACCTACTGAAAGCACTTATAATAATTTAATAAAAGAAAATGTTTCAAAAGATAATATTTTTATAACCGGTAATACAGTGATTGATGCTCTTTATGAAATTAGAGACCCTGATTTTAAATTTTCTCAACCTGAATTAAAAAATATAAATTTTAACAGGAGAAAAGTTTTACTTTTAACAAGTCATCGCAGAGAAAATTTAGGTAAACCAATGGAAAATATTTTTAAGGCAGTTAAAAGACTAATTTTAAAAAATAAAGATGTAGAAGTAATTTTTCCTGTTCATCTTAATCCTCGGGTTAGAAAAATAGCAAACAAAATTTTTGCTGACATAGATAGGATTCATTTGATTGAACCTCTAGATTATAAACCTTTTATCAACTTAATGGATCGTTCTTACTTGATTTTAACTGATTCTGGTGGTATTCAGGAAGAGGCTCCTTCCTTAGCTAAACCTGTTTTAGTTTTGCGAGATACAACTGAAAGACCTGAAGCTATTGAAGCAGGAACGGTCAAGCTGGTTGGTACTGACCGGGAAAAAATATTTAATGAGACACAAAAATTATTAAATAATAAAAATCATTATAAAAAAATGGCTGAAGCAGTAAATCCTTATGGAGATGGAAAAGCAAGTGAAAGAATAATTGACTTTTTATTATCTAATTGTTAAAATACTTAATGAAGATTTTAAGATTTTAAAGGAGGGAGAAGATGAATTTAGAAGATCTTGAAAATGACACCATAAATAATTATACTTACTTTGAAATTCTTAAGAAATTTTATAATACTTATCTCAAAAAATATAAGTTTTTATTTTTTGGAGTACAACTATTACACGTTTTAATTTCAGGACTTGCCTTAGTTCCTCCATTAATATTAAGACAGATTATTGATCAAGCTATACCAAGTGGTAATGTATCTCGAATTGTCAAACTTGTATTTATTGCTTTTGGAGTATATCTGGCCAGTGCTATTT
This sequence comes from Halanaerobiales bacterium, assembly GCA_035270125.1. NCBI lineage: Bacteria > Bacillati > Bacillota > Clostridia > Halanaerobiales > Halanaerobiales bacterium. The sequence goes on from DATFIM010000074.1 coordinate 25,158, forward strand.
TTCGTTATTTACGCGTTTATCACGGCCATAAGGCAGCTCAATACATTACTAGAGATATGAGGAATGATTTATATAATCATTATCAATATTTATCTTTGAATTTTCATGATAATAAAAAGACTGGTGAACTAATGTCCAGGGTTATTGACGATTTAAATAGGTTACAGGAATTTATTCATCATGGGCCAGAAGCAATAGTTGGTTCTGCTGTGCTTTTAACTGGTACAGTTGTTATTATATTTTCTTTAAATATAAAATTAACTTTAGCTACTTTATTATATGTTCCTTTGCTTTTATATTTTGCTTATAAATTAATGCAGAAAATGCATCAGGCATTTAGGAAAACAAGAAGTGCAAAGGCTAATTTAAATGATAGACTAGAAGATAATCTAGCTGGTATAAAAGTAATAAAAGCTTTTGTTAATGAAGGTTTTGAAAAAGAACGTTTTAGAGAAAAAAATCAGGAACATGCTGAAAATAGAATGGAAGCTATCTGGTATATAAGTGTTCTTTTTCCAGGTTCAAGACTTCTTAATAGTTTTGGGATATTAACAATTATAAGTTATGGAGCATATTTAACTATTGCCGGGGATATGACTGTAGGTACTATTGTTGCTTTTTATACTTATTTAATTCAGTTTAGAGAACCATTACTTAGAATTGTTAGAATGTCTCAGGGATTAAGTAGATTTTTTGCCAGTACAGAACGTTATTTTTCACATATGGATCTAAAACCACAGATTTTGTGTAATACCGGTGAACATGAAGAAAATAAACTTCAAGGTAGTGTAGAATATGAAAACGTTCATCTTAACTATGATGAAGATGAAGAAGTTCTTTCAGGTGTTAATTTTAAAGCTGAACCGGCTGAAACTGTTGCTTTAGTTGGTCCAAGTGGTGCTGGTAAAACCAGTATTGTAAGATTAATACCACGATTATATGAGGCTAATATTGGTAAAGTCAAAGTTGATGGAACAGATGTTAAAGATTATAATTTAAAGAATTTACGTAGTTTTATCGGTATGGTTATGCAGGAAGATTTTCTCTTTTCTGATTCTGTAGCAGAAAATATTGCTTATGGAAGACCTGATGCTTCCCGGGACGAAATTATTGAAGCAGCAAAAGAAGCTAATGCCCATGACTTTATTTTAGATCTTAAAGATGGTTATGATACTATGGTAGGTCAAAGAGGGATAAAATTATCAGGTGGACAGAGACAGCGTATTTCTATTGCGAGAGCTTTTCTTAATGATCCAAAGATTCTAATCCTTGATGAGGCTACTTCTTCAGTTGATCTCGAAACAGAACAACTAATTCAGGAAGCAGTAGATAAAGTTACAAGAGGTAGAACAACATTTATTATTGCTCATAGATTAGCCACTATTGTAAATGCAGATAAAATACTTTTTGTTGAAGATGGGAAAATAGTTGAACGTGGTAAACACCAGGAATTGATTGAAAAGAATGGTAAATATAAAGAATTCTATGAAATGCAGTTCAAAAAAGAAGAAGTTAGCTAATAATTTTCTATAATTAAATAATAATAGTATTTTTTAAATCATTATTTGCCTGTAAACTTTTTTAAGTTTGCAGGCATTTTATTTTTTTTAGAGAATATTAATAATGATATAGCAGAAAGGAGGGGAATATAGGTGCTTTTTAATAATAATTTGGAAAAAAAGAAAAAAAGAATGATAGAAAATGATTTAAAAGGGCGTAATATTAAGGATGAAAAAATATTAGAAGCTTTTTTAGAAGTTCCACGAGAAAAATTTGTCCCTGAAAGATTTTATGAAGATTCTTATGCAGATAGACCTTTACCAATTGGAGAAGGACAAACAATAAGTCAACCTTATATTGTAGCTGAAATGGTTAGAGTAGCTAACCCCTCTGCAGATGATAAAGCACTTGAGGTTGGATCAGGTTCTGGTTATGCAGCAGCAATACTTTCTAGAATTGTCAAAAAAGTTTATGGAATAGAACGTTTTGAATTTTTAGTTAAAGAATCCAAAAAAAGATTAGAAGAATTAAATTATGATAATATAATTATTAAAAAGGGAGATGGGAGTAAAGGCTGGGAGGAAAAATCACCTTTTGATATAATAATTGTTAGTGCAGCAGCCAGTAGAGTCCCTGATAGGTTATTAGAACAACTGGCTGAGAATGGAAGGATGATAATTCCAATAGGTAATCAATTTAGACAGGAATTAATTTATTATAAAAAAGAAAACGGGGAAATTAACAAAAAAGTAATAACCTATGTTAGATTTGTTCCCTTGATAAGTGAAGAAGAATAAATATTTATGACATATATTTAAGAGGAGGATTTAGTAATGGAGGGCGTTGGAAGAAGTATAGTATTTTTGGTAGTAGTTTTAATAATTTTCACAGCTGCTGCATTTTTTGTAACACAGGTTGATTATCGAGGTAGAGATCCATTGGAAGTTGAATCAAGTTTTTCTAAAGAAAAAATTGTATTTTCTACAGAAAGAGAAGGAGATACAGAAATTGCTATTATAAATGTAGATGGCAGTGGAGAAAAAATGTTAACTAAAAATCATGTTTCTGATGAGCAGCCTGATTGGTCACCTGATAATTCTCAAATAGTGTTCACATCATATAGAAGTGGAAATAAAGAAGTTCATATTATGAATAGTGATGGAAGTAATATTAGAAAAATAACAAATATGAAAACAATTATTGATTATCCAAGTTGGTCACCAGATGGAGAATTAATAGCCTTTAGTGCCTGGAAAAATGGAACTAAAAATATTTATACTGTAAAAACTGATGGTAGTAATTTAAAAAAACTAACTAATAGTAAAAATGAGATCCATAATGAATATCCTGCCTGGTCACCAGATGGGAAAAAAATCATATATCGTTCTGATAAAGGTTTAAATGCAGATATTTATATAATGAATCGAGATGGAAGTAATCAGAGGAAACTTGTAGAAAAATCTTTTTTTGATGGAGGATATGCTGACTATTCACCTGATGGTAGTAAAATAGTATTTACTTCTTATACAGAAGGAAGCAAAGAATTATTTGTTATGGATGCAAATGGTAAAAACATAAAAAGGCTTACTGATAATGATATATATGAAGGTTTTCCCAGTTGGTCACCGGATAGTAAAAAAATTACATTTATAAGATATGACAATAGATTTTTAAGACCTAAATATGCTGATATTCATATTATGGAGGTAGAAACAAAAAAAATAAGAGAAGTTACAGATAATTTATTCAAAGAAAATCATCCATCCTGGTCTAATTGATTTATTTCTGGACATATATCTGATATAATAGATGTAGTTGTAAATAGCAAAAAAATGGAGGTTGAATATATTATGGGAAATAGTAAAAAAGATATAAAAGCCCTTATTTTAAAAGATGGAGTAATTGTAGGAGGACATCCGCGTAGTGGTACATCATTAGTTTGTCAACTTTTAGAAACAGCTTTTGTTAATTTTCCTTCTGATTTTGAAGGTGATGAATATAATCAAGGTGGATATTATGAACTTGCCAGAAGTAAAAAATTATCTAAAAATTTAATAAATGAGGCAATGACAATTGAGAATACAAAAGAAATGAATAAAATTGTGAAATTATTAAATGAAAAAAGTGGAGTATCTGGTTTGAAATTGGTAAGAATTGCAGCCTTTTTCTTTTATAGACATATTGCAAAAAAATTACGTTCAGTATTTGTTTTTAGAAACCCAGCTGATGTAAAAGCAAGTCTTTTTAGAAGAGGAATTTCTCAATTTGAACCTGACTGGATAGAAAATAATAATGCTTTAATAGCTGCTTATGAAAATATTGAAGATAGCATTATAGTTAGTTATGAATCTCTTATAAATAATGATCCCAGTGTTGAAAAGAAGTTTAAATCTATTGGATTTAATGTAAATATGGGAATAATTGATGAATCACATCAAACCCAGAAAAAAAGTAGAGTGATGATAACTGATGAAGAAGAAAAAATGTATAAAATTCTAAAAGAATTGGAAGATGAACAGTCAGCTTCTCTTTAAGAGGGGATAGAAAGCAGAGGTGTTATATGAGTTTTTTTGATAAAATAAAAGATATTTTTAATTTTAAAAAAGAAAAAAAGAAAAATGATTTTAATAATGAGGAAGAAATGGAAGTAAAAGAAAATATAACTGAAGACATAGCAGATAATGAAAAAATGAAAAATGATACTGAAAATGCAAATACTAAACAAAAAGAAATACAAATACTAGCAGAAAAAGCCTTTGAAGCTAAAGTTAATGGAGAATATAAAAAAGCTTTAAAATTATGGGATAATTTTTGCAATGAATATCCAGAAGCAAAAGCTCAGGCTAAAGCCAGAAAAGCTAAGATTTATATTATTCTTGGAAAAAATGAAAAAGCTGAAAATGAATTAATAGAGTTTTTTGAATGGTATAGTAATAAAGGAAGTTTTGATTATAGTAGCAGTTATTTTACTGTATTTATTTCTGCTCTTCAGGACCTTGGATTTTATGTTGGAGAATGGGCTGATAGTAAAGATTACTTAAAAAATATTTCTGGTGAAGATGTTTCTTTAGACAAAAATTTAACTATGAAGAGGATTCAAAAAGGCTTAGATTATTTGAAGAAAAATGATATCTGGTCTTCTTCTCTAGAAGAAGTTGAAAAAAATCTTGGGATGTTATCATAACAAGATTCTAAGTAAAAAGGAAGAGGAAAGGAGAAGACTTTAAAATGGAAGATAGAGAGTGTGAAGTATGTGAAGTTTTTAATCCTAATAAAAAAATAGTTGAGATTTTAAAAAGTAAACAATTAGATGATCAAACTATTAATAAACTGGCTGATTTATTTAAAACAATGTCTAATCCAACGAGGATAAAAATAATTTATAGTCTTCGGGAAAAAGAATTATGTGTATGTGATCTTACAGAAATACTTGACATGAGTTCCTCAGCTGTTTCCCATCAATTAAGAGTTTTGCGTAATATGAATTTAGTAAAATACAGAAAAGAAGGCAGGTCTGTTTATTATTCTTTAAATGATAATCATGTTTTGTGTCTTTTTACTCAGGGCTTAGAACATGTCCTTGAAGATGAGGTGAAATAATTGAGATCAAAATGGCCTATTATTTTAATAATTGTTGTTTTGGCTATTGTTTTTGCAAGAATGAGATATGGCCCTTTTTATTATGTAGGAGCTTACAATTTAGTTCCTGTTCCCGGGATTAAAGTAGAAAAGGATATTAGCTTTGGTGAAGATGAACGTTTAAGGTTAGATGTTTATTATTCTGAAGAAAAGAGCAAAGATAAAAAACCAGTAGTGATTTTTGTTCATGGAGGAAGCTGGAAAAGCAATAACAAAGATCAATTTAGATTCATAGGTAAAAATCTTGCTAGAAGAGGTTATATAGCGGTTTTGCCAAATTATCGTCTGGTTCCTGAGCATCGTTATCCAGCTCAGATTAAAGATGTAGCCAGGGCTTTTAAGTGGACTGAGGATAATATTGATATTTATGGAGGAAGCAAAGATAAGATAATATTAAGCGGTCATTCAGCTGGAGGACATTTAGCTGCTTTAATTGGTTATAGTGATTACTGGCAAAAAGAATATAATATTTCTAAAGAAAAAATAAATTATTTAGTTCTTCTGGCAGGAGTTTATAAATTTCCAGATGATTATGAAAAAGGAGCCGATGTAGTCAAAGATTTTGTTCCTAAAGAATCTTGGGTAGAGGCCCAACCAGTTTCACATCTTGATTCATCTGATCCACCTACTTTTATAATACAGGGGTTGGCTGATAAGACAGTTTCTCCTGAACAGGCAGATTATCTTGCGAAAAGTTTAGAGAAAAAGGGTGTTAAACACAAAAGTATTTTAAAAAATGATCTTAATCACATAAGCTTACTTTTTTCATTTGCAGATAATAGCCATCAAATATGGGATGAAATTAAATTTGATAAAAAATAAAATCAGTTTAGATCTGATTTTGAGGAGGTTTTTATGCTTTCCGATTTAAATAAAAAAGAATTATTATTGATTCTAGATAATTTACATGAAGCAGTCTGTGTAGTAGATAAAGAAAAACGAGTATTGTTTTGGAGCAAAAAATCTGAAGAGCTTTTTGAAATAAAAAAAGAAGAAATAATTGATGAGAAATTAAGTGATTTTTTTCCTAATGCTCTTTTGCTTAAAGTAGTTGATGAAAGGAAAGCAATTGAAAATATTATTTTAAGTCCCAAAGAAGGCAGTTATGTTATTTTAAGTGGGATTCCACTTTATTCTGATGGTGAATTTTTAGGAGCGGTAGCTACTGATAGAGATGTAACAGAAATTATTAATACTTCAAGAAATAATGAAAATGATAAATCAGGTGAAAATGTAACCAATTTTGAAAGAGGAGATTGTTTTGATAATATAATAGGACAAAGTGAAATAATCGAGAATAAAATAAACAAAGCAGCTCGAGTTGCAAGGACAAATAGTAGTATAATTATTTCTGGAAAAACAGGAACCGGTAAAGAAATATTTGCTCGAACGATTCACTGTTATAGTAAACGCAAAGGGGATTTTGTGCCTGTTAACTGTAGTGCTATCCCTGAAAGCCTTTTTGAAAGTGAGATGTTTGGTTATGTTGAAGGTGCTTTTACAGGTGCATCAACTAAAGGTAGACTTGGGAAATTTCAAAAAGCTCATAAGGGAACTTTATTTTTAGATGAAATAGAAGCTTTGCCTTTAACAATGCAACCCAAATTACTCAGAGTTCTTCAGGATAAAGAGATTGTTCCTGTTGGAGGAGATAAAAAGATTAATGTTGATGTAAGAATAATTGCAGCAACTAATAAAGATTTGAGAAAATTAGTTGAGGAAGGTAAATTTAGAGAAGATTTATATTATAGATTAAATGTAGTAGATATTAATTTACCTGAACTACAGGAAAGGAAAAAAGATATTCCGCTTTTTATCAATCATTTTATAGATCAATTTTGTCAGGAAAATAATATTTATACAAGACCCAAAATAGAACCTAAAGTTTTAAAATTTTTGATAGAATATCCCTGGAATGGTAATGTTAGAGAATTGAAAAACACTGTAGAACATTTAGTGTTATTTTCTCGGAATGGAATGATTACTAAAGAGAGTATTCCAGATTATATAATTGCTGAAAATGATAAAAAACAAAAGGAAACTTTTGATTTAAAAGAAAATTTGAAAGAAAAGGAAATTAATCTTATAAAAAAAGCCATGAAAAAAACAGAAGGGAATAAAAAATTAGCAGCTGAATTATTAAATATTCCTCGAAGTACATTGTATTATAAATTAAATAATTATAATTTAGAAGAATTAAAATAACTGTCAAAAAACTGACATAACCGTCAGTATGTTGACGGTTATTTTTTTATTTTAAGGTGTTAAACAATAAAAATCAGCATTATTATTAGTTTATAGTAATTATTAGAGGCTGGTATAATATTTGCAAGTTAATATAAGTGGTTAGGCACAGGGTACATATAATTTAAATTTTCTAAAAATTATACCTATTATACCTATTGAATCTTTTGATAGGTATTTTATGAAGGGGGTGAGTAAAGTAAAAAGTAGAGAGAAGTGAAACACAGTAAAATTTAGCAAAATATTAAAAAAAGAAGGGAGTAATTTAGTATGAAAAGTAGTTTACCTTTTTTTACGACATTTTGGCTTCTTGCACCTAGTTTAGCAATTGTTATTTTATCCTTAATTAATGTTATTAAAAAAGAAACAGGTGATAACGAATGAGCCCAGAAATAATTACCTTTATTATTTATATAGGCGGTATGATGGGAATTGGCTATTATTTTTACAAACAAAATGAATCAACATCAGATTATTTTCTGGGTGACCGTTCTCTTAACCCTTATGTTACTGCCTTAAGTGCACAGGCAAGTGATATGAGTGGTTGGTTGCTTATGGGTTTTCCTGGAGCTGTTTATGCCGGTGGCTTTAATGCAATGTGGATTGGTATAGGTCTAGCTATAGGTACCTATTTAAATTGGCAATTTGTTGGGCAGAGATTACGTCGTTATACTGAAGTAATAGATGCTATAACAATTGCTGATTTTTTTGAGAAACGTTTTAAAGATAATAGTAGGGTTTTGAGAATTGTAACAGGTTTAGTTATTTTAGTATTCTTTACTATCTATGTATCTTCTGGGCTTGTTGCTGGAGGTAAGCTTTTTGAAAGTCTATTAAATATAGACTATACAATAGCAGTTTATTTTTCAGTGGTTATTGTTGGTTTATATACAGTTTTAGGTGGTTATTTAGCTGTTAGTTGGACAGATTTTGTCCAGGGG
>DATFIM010000075.1 GCA_035270125.1 Halanaerobiales bacterium
ATTTGGTTTTGTAGTAGCTCCAATTTATGATATAATTCTGATAGAGAGAATAATCAAATTAAAATAGAGGTAATTCAGGAGGTGTAGGTCATAAAAGAATTTATATTTAGTAATTTTACTTTAAGTAATTATAATTTATTATTTTTGAGTATTGGTATATTTTTAAGTATAATTACAGCGATTTCAGCCTGGCGTAAAATTCATGAAAATAAAAAGTGGTTTTATTTTTTATTTTTAATATATATTTTAAGTTTTTCGATGACGATAACTACTAAAAATTGGTTTTTATTTGTAGCTGGCTGGGAATTGGTTTCTGTAATTACTGCTTTGATGTTATTATGGGATAACAAGTCTGCAGCCTGGAAATATTTAATAATTCAATTTATAGGTGGCAGTTTCTTAATTTATACAGTATTAGTTGCCTATACTAATGGTTATACCCAGGTAGGACCAATAGAAGAAACCTGGTTACAAAATATGTTTATCCTTGGTATGGGTTTTAAGAGTGCTATTTTTGGATTGCATTTTTGGATACCTATGATTTATCGTGAAGCTTCAGCAACATTTTGTGCTATTTCTTCAGGTTGGGTAGCTAAACTTGGTTTTATTACTTATTTAAAATTAATAACTGATGGTAATCAATTATTATTATATGCAGGTTTATTAATGATTTTTTATGGTGGCCTCCGTGCTATTAGAGAAAACAATTATAAAATTATTTTAGGTTATAGTTCTATAAGTCAACTTGGATTTATTGCTCTGGGAATTGGGAGTGGAAATAAATATGGCTATCTTGGAGCTATAATCCATATTATAGCTCATGGATTGGCAAAAACAACATTATTTAATGGAGCAGCAAATTTAATAAGAGAATATGGTTCTGTACTTATAAAAGATTTTGTTGATTGTCAAAATCGCCAGAAATTAAATAGTATAACTACATTCATTAGTTTTCTTTCTTTAATGGGGATACCACTTTTTGTTGGATATAATAGTAAACATCTTATAAAATACTCACTTGATCATCATCCGTTTTTTATTATAATATTACATATTAGTAGTATTATTACTGTTTTATATTCTTTAAGAGTTTTATGGTTGACTATGTTCAAAAATAGTAAATTTGATTTTAATTTATTTAAATCTAACAATAAATGCCGGAAAAATTATATTTTAAGTTGGGGAGAAAAATCAGTTCTTTTATTACCAGTGATTGCTTTAATTGGATTTGGAGTTTTTAGTAATCAGATATTAAATATTGATATTGATTTTGATATATTTACAGGTTTATTATTTAGTTTTATATATATATTTATTGGAGTCAGACTATATTTTGCAAATTATATTAGAAATGAATAGAGGAGGATAAAAATAGATGGGGTGTGGAACAGTTTTTATTTCTAGTCTTATTGGGTTTATATTTTTTAATATCCCTGGGGCTATTATAGGTGCTTTTATTGGTTTTGTTTTAAATAGCAGTTCAAGTAGTACAACTTATTATGGTCAAAGACAGAGCAATCAATCTGCAAATTCACAACTTTATTTTTATAAACAGTTATATGGAATGTTGGCAAAACTCGCTCAGGGTGATGGAGCTGTTACAAGAGAAGAAATTAATATAGTAGATGATTTCACTGATAGGGAATTAAATTTACCACCTGCACTAAAGAAAGAGGTAATAGGTTTTTTTGATGAAGCTAAAAGAAAAAACATTTCTTTTGAGACATATGCGAAAAATTTTTATAATATAATTGGAAATCAACCTAATGTTGCAGGTAGAGTGGTTGAATTAATGAATCAAATAGCTGCAGCTAATGGAGGAGCTTCTTCTAAACAAACTAAAATGTTAGAAAAAGCAGTGGATATTTTTGGATTAAACAGTAGAAGTCGTTATCAAAGACAATCTAGTGGTTATCAAAGAAGTCATAGCAGGCAAAATAATCGACAGGATAATCTGTCAAAAGGAAAAGATCCTTATGAAGTTTTAGGATGTTCTCGAAATGATAGTACGGCTGAAATAAAAAAGGAATATAGAAAATTAGTAAAAGAATATCATCCAGATCGTATAATATCTAAAGATTTACCAGATGATTTTGTTGAACTTGCTAATAAAAGATTTAAAGAAATACAGGATGCCTATGAAAAAATAATGAAAATGAGAGGCGAAAAATAAAAAACAGGGAATGGTTATTATGGTTAATAAAAAGAACCTCATTATAGCTATTATTATTTTATCGGTATTGTTAATAGGTGGCGCTTCTTATGTTGTTTTTGTACCGGATCCTGTTGAATCAGCAAATGAATATTTAAAGGCATTAGAAAACAACAATTATGAAAAGGCTTATTCCTTGCTTGCGGAAGAAAGTAAAGAAAAAATAACTATTGAAACTATGAAAAATAGATATGAAAATTTTTATAAAAAAGCAAAAATAAAAGGAAAACAATCTGAAAATCTTATAGTTCAAAGAGATGATTTTTTCTCAGCAAGTGCTAATTATAGAATGAATTTTAATTCTGCTGATTTTGGTAAAAAAATTTATGAATATACTATGAATTTAAAAAGAGAAAGTTTAATAAATTGGAAAATAAAATGGAATTATAATTTAATTTTTCCAGATATGACTGAAGAGTCAAAGTTTGTAAGGGAGGTTATTTTACCTGAAAGAGGAGTAATATTTGATAGAAATAAAAATCCTCTGGCTGTTAAGGGAGAGGTTGTAGAAGTTGGGATTCAGGCAGCTAAAGTTGAAAATCAAAAAATATTAATAGAAGAATTAACCCAAATAATGGATGTAGATGAAAGTGAAATAATGAATAGTTTGCAAAGATACCCTGATAACCCTGAATGGTTTTCTCCTTTAAAAACTTTGACCTGGGAAAATTATAAGAAACTTGAAGAAAAATTACGTCCTATTTCAGGTGTGTTTTTTCGAAAAAAAGAATCCAGAGTTTATCCTTATAAAGAAATAACTGCCCATCTTACAGGATATATTTCTGAAATTTCCAATAAAGAAATTGAATCATCTGAAGAAATTAATTATATTTCTGGAGAATTAACAGGTAAATCTGGATTAGAAAAAAGTTATGAAAAGAAATTAAGAGGTAAAAATGGTTATATTCTTTATCTGCAAAATAATAATAATAAAAAAGAATTAATGAGAAAAAAAGCTGTTGATGGTGAAAACTTAATTACTAGTATAGATAGAGATTTACAGAAAAAAGTTTGGCAGGCTCTGGATAATAAAACTGGAGCAGTAGTAGTTTCAGACCCTAAAAATGGAGAAATTTTGGCAATGGTTAGTTCTCCTTCTTATGACCCCAATCAATTTGTTCTGGGTATGAGTCAAAGTGATTGGGAAAAAATCCAGAAAAATGAAAAGAGTCCTATGTTAAATAGAGCAATACAGGGACTTTATCCTCCTGGCTCAACTTTTAAAATAATAACAGCAGCTTCTGCTTTAGATAGTGGATTAGTAGAAATGGATACAGAATTTAATGACAAAGGTGAGCTTAAAATAGAAGGAAATATAGTTAGAAATTATCAAAATGAAGTTTTTGGAAAACATACATTTAAAGAAGCTTTAACTTATTCTATTAATACTGCCTTTGCTAAAATTGCTTTAGAATTATCAAAAGAAAGACTTATTGAATATATAAATAAATTTGGATTTGAAAAAAATATCAATCTCGGCCTTGAAGTAAAAAACAGTAGTATTGGTGAGATAAACAGTAAAGTTGATTTAGCCTGGACAGGACTGGGGCAGGCAAAAGTATTAACAAATCCTATCCAAATGAATAGAATTATAGCTATTGTGGCCAATCAGGGTAAAAATGTTTTTCCATCTTTGATAAAGAATAATTTAGAAAATGAAGATCTCAGACAAATAATAGCAAAAGAAAATATCAATAAATTAGAAGAAATGCTTATAAATGTTGTTGATAAAGGTACTGGTAAAAATGCTGATTTAGAAAGTATTGAAATTGCTGGAAAAACTGGAACAGCTGAAATAGGAATTGATGATGAAAAACCACATGCCTGGTTTGTTGGTTATGCACCTGTTAATAATCCTGAATTAGCAGTTGCAGTATTTTTAGAAAATGGTGGTGTTGGAGGTAAAGATGCAGCCCCAATTTTTAAAAAAATAATCTCTGATCTTGCAAATGAGGGTGAATAAATATATAATTGATGTATTATTATTAATGGAGGTATTTAAATAATGGCAATCCAAATTTTAGCTGACAGTTGTTGTGATTTAAATGAAAAAATAAAAGAAAAATACAATATTCAGATAGTTCCTTTGAAAATATTTGTTAATGATAAAGAATTTGTAGATGATGAAAATTTAAATAAAGAAGAGTTGATTGATTCTATGAGAAATGATAATGATTCACCTAAAACAGCAAGTCCTTCTCCTCAGTTATTTATCGAAAAGTATAAAGAAGCTGAAGAATCTTTTGTAGTTACTTTATCTTCTAAATTAAGTGGAACTTACCAGAATGCTAATTTAGCAAAAAGTATGATTATGGAAGAATTAAATGATAAATTCATTCATGTTTTCGATTCACTAAGTGCATCAGCGGGTGAGACAATAATAAGTATAAAGATTGGTGAATTAGTAGAAAAAGGGTTGGAAAAAAATAATATTATTGAAAAAGTTGATAATTATATAAATGAAATGAAAACTATGTTTGTTTTGGATTCTTTAGATAATCTTATTAAAGCCGGAAGGATGAGTAAAGTAAAAGGGAAGCTGGCTTCTTTTTTTAATATTAAGCCTATCCTGGGAAGTGATGGAAAAGGAGAAATCCAATTGTTAGATAAAGCAAGAGGTTCTAAAAGAGTTTTTAAAAAGCTTGTACAATTAATTGGAGAAAAAGGAGAAAACCTTGAGGAAAAAATTATAGGTATAGCTCACTGTAATGCCTTGGATAAAGCTGAAAACTTAAAAAAACAAATAGAAAAAAAGTATAATTTCAAAGATATAGTTATTGTTGAAACAGCCGGTATAAGTACAGTATATGCTAATGAAGGTGGTATAGTCATTGCTTTTTAATCTGTTAGCTTGCTGAATTGATGAATTTAGTTTATAATAATAATTAAGATGATAATCATAGCTTAATATTAAGTAGGTGGGTTTAGAAGGTGAAAAATATGTTTTCTTATCATAAAGTTACATTAGTTTTATTTCTTATTTTATTTGTAGTATTTTTAACTCATAATAATTTATTTGCTAATGATGATGATAATCATTTAATTTTGAAAAATAAAGTTTTCGATTTAAAATACTCTAATATGGTTAATCTTGAATTCATTGAATTTAATGATTATGATGATTTAATAAAAAAAGATATTACCTATAAAAAAATCAATGATGAAGAATTGCAATTAGATATTTTATACCCTGAAGTAAAATTAACAAAAAGTTATCCAGTAGTAGTTTATATCCATGGTGGAGGCTTTATCAGAGGGGATAAAGATGAAATTTATGATTTAAAACCTTTAGTAGATGAATGGCACAAAAATGGCTGGATTGTAGTAAGTATTAACTATAGATTACTGTATGGAGATAAAATATTTCCTGATAATTATCGAGATGTAAAAGATGCAATTTATTGGATAATAAATAATAAAAGCAAATATAATTTTGATATTGATCAAATTTGTGCAGTTGGACACTCAGCTGGAGGTACTCTTGCTTTATTAACAGGTTTAAATAATAATAAAGTTAATTGTATAGTTTCAATGTCTGGCCCTACAAAATTATATGGAAAAGAAACTTTTGAATTCAGGAAAAAAATAATGTCTGCTATAAATACCAATAAATTTGATGAAGATATTATGAAAAAAGCAAGTCCAATAAACTATATTAATGAAAATAGTCCTCCTATTATGTTACTTCATGGTACTAAAGATAATTTTGTTCCCTTTAATCAATCACAGTTATTTTATGAGAAAGCTCAAAAACTTGGTGCTGATTGTAAATTTATTAGTATTGAAGGTAGTGGCCATGTTCTAGAATTCAGTTATTTACCTCGGATGCCTTATTTAAAAAATGAAATTGTTAAATTTATGGAAGATAATATTAAAGCAAAATAAATTATTTTAAATTAGCCGCTGAAACTTTTTGGTAAGTGAGGCGGCTTTTTTAAAAAAAGGGTGTTGTATATGCGTGAAAATCTAATTACCTTTTTTCTAGTATTAGGAGTCTGGATAATTTTTGCGGGGAGAATAACCCGGGAAGTTTTAATAGTTGGTTTCTTTGTTTCTATAATTGTAACTTACTTTTTTAAAGATATGTTATTTAGGTTTAGCAAGAAAAAAATAGGGATGAAAAATTTTATTAAAAAAATTGGATTAATATTTGCTTTTGTTTTTGTGTTTTTTTATGAAGCATTTGTATCAGCTATTGAAGTTAGTAAACATGCATTTGAAAAAGAACCTTCTTTTTCTCCAGGAATAGTAAAAGTTAAAACTACTTTGACCAATGTTTCAGCTTTAACTATTCTGGCTAACCTAATAACTTTAACACCTGGTACTTTGACTCTTGATTTTGATAAAAGTGAAAGAGCTTATTATATTCACTGGATTGATGTAAAATCTACAGAAGATGCAGCTAAAAGAAAAGAAATAATTGAAACATTTGAGAACTGGTTAGGAGTGATTTTCGAATGATTATTGGGTTGGCTATTTTTTTTACTATTGCTTCTTTATTAATTTTGATAAGAGCGGTACTTGGACCAACTATTACTGATAGATTGATTGCAGCTGATAGTATTGGGATTTTTTTAACTCTCGTTATTTTACTTATTGGAGTTTATTATGAAATAAGTTTATTTATAGATATTTCTTTAGGTTATGCGATTTTACTTTTTATTGATATGTTGATTTTTTCTAAATACTTTGAGCATGAGGAGCTGTATAAATAATGCTTTTACGAATAATCATATCATATTTATTGATGGGGGCAGGAGCAGCTTTTGCGGTAGTAACAGTAATTGGTCTTTTAAGATTCCCAGATGCTTATACTAGAATTCATGCCGGTGCTGTTGTTCTAACAATAAGTGCTGTTTTAGTTTCTTTAGGTATTGCTGTTTATGTTTGGGAACTTTTTATTAGTTTAAAAATAGTACTTATTGCTTTATTGTTTTTAATATCCAACCCAATGGCTACTCATGCCATTGCAAGATCTTCTTATAAAAAGGAGATAGTTAAATTAGAAGAAAAAAGTATTGACGAATATTCTGATTATATAAAGGAGCAAGAAGAATGATTATTTTAGAATATTTATTACTATTATTTTTGCTTTTAACTGCTATATTTGCTGTTTTTTTTGAAGAGGAATTGATCTCTATTGTGTTTTTATCAATCTTTTCAATTGTATTGACTACATTATACTTAATCCATAAAGCTCCAGATGTGGCTTTAGCTGAAGGAGTAATTGGTGCAGGATTAAATACAGCGATTTTTATGGCTGCCATAAGTCAACTTAGAAAAGATGAAGAATGTCATTGTCAAAAAGACTGATAACTGAGGTGATTTAATAATGAAAAAGGTAGTTGCAATTATAATTTTAGCATTATTTTCATTAGTTTTATTTTTGAATTTGCAAATTATACCTGAGGATCAGTTAATTGAAAATAATGCCTCAGTTTTTTATAGGGCTAATGGGTTGGAAGAAACTA
Organism: Halanaerobiales bacterium; assembly: GCA_035270125.1. Lineage (NCBI taxonomy): Bacteria > Bacillati > Bacillota > Clostridia > Halanaerobiales > Halanaerobiales bacterium. Next base: position 7,684 of record DATFIM010000075.1, read on the forward strand.
ATTCTCTTAATTTAGTTACAGCTATTTTATATGATTTTAGAGCTTTTGATTCATTAGGAGAAAGTACAGTTATCTTTGCTGCTGTTAGTGGAATAGTACTTGTTTTATCTCGAAAAACTCTTGCTGTTTCTTCCCATGGTTTATCATTTATTGTAAAAAGAACTTTTGCAATTTTAACTCCATTTATTTTTCTGTTTAGTATATATGTAATTACTCACGGTCATTTATCTCCTGGAGGAGGTTTTCAGGGAGGAGTTATTCTTGCCAGTATTTCTATTATTTTTATAATAATTTATGGAAGTGCATTTGACTATAAAATGGTTAGTCCTAACACAAAAACTGTTCTGGAAACAGGTGGGGCTCTTACTTTTCTTTTAATAGGATTTATAGGTTTAATGATTGAAGGAGTATTTTTAAGTAATATAAAAATTTTAAACCAGGGAATAGGAAGCCTATTTAGTGCTGGAAGTATCCCAATTGTAAATATAGGTATTGGTCTAAAAGTAGGAGCTGGACTTGCAATCATATTCTATAGTATGATTCAAAAAACACTGGAAAGGAGTTGGGTAAGCCGTGATAAATAATTTAGTTTTTGCTATTTTGGTTTTTGTTAGTTCATATGCAATTTATATAAAAAGAAATTTGATTAAAATTGTTATTGGCTTATCCATCTTAGAAGCTGCTGTGTTTTATTGGGTAATATCTACTAATGATAAAGGAGGAGGTTTACCTTTTTATCAGGTAACTGAAAGAGGTTTAGATATGATAGATGCAATACCACAGGCCCTTACTTTGACTGGAATAGTAATTGGAGCAAGTACTACTGCTTTATTATTAACTTTTATAATAGAATTAGATAAATTTACAGGGACCCATAATCTTGATAATTTGAAGGGGTTGGATGATTAATGGATATAAATATCTTACTACTAGTTATAATACCTTTATTTACAGCTTTTATGATACCATTAATTGATCTTATTCATAAAAGTATAAGAAAATATTTTGTCTTTGTTTCTATAAATGTAGAAGCATTTATAGCAATTAGAATAATATTAAACAACTTTGATAAAATTAAAAATTCTGAGCTTTTTTTAGATTATCATTTAGGTGGTTGGATTACTCCATATGGAATTAATTTAATAATGGACCCGGTTGCTTTATTTTTCTCTACCTTAATCACCTTTTCCTTATATTTTATAATAGTTTATTCAATTGGTTTTATTGGCCATCATGAAGGTAAATACTATGTTCTTTTATTTTTAATATTTGCAGCAATGCAGGGTACTATTTTAACCGGCGATTTATTTAATATGTATGTATTTATTGAATTAATTGCAGTTACTTCATCGCCTCTGGTTGCTTTTAAAAGAGATCAAAATTCTACAGAAGCAGCAATTAAATATTTGATTTATAGTATTATTGGAGGTTTATTCTTTTTCATTGGAGTAATTTTCATTTATTTTAGTGTTGGTACTCTTAATATGGCAGAAGCAGCTGCTAATTTTGGTAGTATTGGATTTAGGATGCAATTGTTTATTATAACTACTTTTCTTGTCAGTTTTCTTATTAAACTGGGGATTTTTCCCTTTCATTTTTGGTTACCTAAAGCTCATAGTGCCTGTCCGAGCTCTATAAGTGCTCTTTTGTCAGGAGTATTATTAAAAGTTTATCTTTATACCTTTATTAGAATATTATGGACAGTTTTGGATTATAACATAATTATAGATATAGGTTTGGATGTATTTATTATTTATATTTCTTTATTTTCAAGTTTACTTGGGCATATTTTCGCTCTACAGGCAGATGATATTAAGAGAATGCTTGCTTTTTCAACTATTGGCCATATTGGTATGATAACTGCTGCCATAGCTCTTAATACTAAAGCAGGATTTTATGGAGCAATGTTACATATTATTGCTCATTTACTTATGAAATCTGGTTTATTTTTAGGAGTAGGTTATTTAATAAATTATGTTTCCGGACATAAGATAGAAGATTTTACAGGAATTGCTTATAGACATAAAGGTATTTTCATTAGTATAATAGTACTATCGTTTGGGATGATAGGTATTCCACCTATTATAGGGTTTATGAGTAAGTGGTATATCTTACTTGGATTTTTAGAGTCTCAGAGTTATTTGGGGGCTGCTCTTGTTATAGTAGGTAGTTTAACTGCCGTGATTTATTATATGCGTTATATTGCAAGAGCTGTTCAGAAAGTAAAAGTAGAACCTGATTTGAAAAATCGTGGTATTTTCAATAAACCTATAATTTCTACTTTTTACAGAGAGCGGATTGTAACTGCAATTATTTATCTTTTTACATTTTTAGTAGTAGTTACTGGAGTTGGTTTTAAAATGTTTGATATACCAATAAATTCTATGATTCCAGAATTAATTGATTCTCAAGAATATATTAACCATATACTTGGTTTATAAACAGGTGGTGATTATAAATAAATGGATGTTTTCGATATTTCAGAAATTTTTCTATACAATGATTTCAATATATTTTTTGTTTTATTAGGTTTATTTGTAACTGCTGCAACTTCATTTGCTGCCTATGATTATTTAAAAGAAAATAAATTCTGGTATTATATATTAAATATTTTTTACATATTAGGCTTTTTTATGGTTATTACCACCCAGAGCTGGTTTGTTTTTATTATAGGCTGGGAAATTGTAACGGTAACTACCACCTTTATGATTATATGGAGTGATAAAAAAATAGCCAGACAGTATTTTTTGGTTCAATTTACAGGTAGTAGTATTTTATTATATGTTATTTTATTAGCCTTTAGTATGGGTTATAAAACAATTGGGGTAATAGATGAAACCTGGTTACAGAGTTTGTTTATAATAGGGGTGGGGATGAAAAGTGGTATTTTTGGATTGCATTTTTGGTTACCACCTATCCACTCCAAAGCACCTGCTCCAGTAAGTGCAGTGCTTTCTGGTTGGGTTGTAAAATTAGGATTTATAACTCTTTTGAAAATTATAGCTGGCCCTAATCAATTTTTGGTTATTTTAGGATTTTTGATGATCTTCCTTGGAGGGATTAAAGCATTACTACAGACAGATTTAAAAGTTCTTTTAGCTTATAGTACTATCAGTCAGTTAGGTTTTATTGCTGTAGGGATAGGAAGTGGCAGTACTTATGGAATTGTTGGAGCTATTTTTCATATTGTAGCTCATAGTCTGGCAAAAACTAATCTTTTTATAAACAGTGGATTTTTAGAAAAAGAATATAAGAGCAGAACAATATATGATATGAATAAAATCTGGAAAAGAAAGCCAGTTTCAGCTTTAACAGTAATAATAAGTTTGCTTTCTTTAATGGGAACGTTTTTCCTGACAGGATATCACAGTAAGCACTTTATAAAATATGCATTTAAGGGGATAGATTATTTAAAAATATTATTACATGGTGCAAGTATTTTAACTATTTTATATAGTCTTAGGTTGGCCTGGTGGTTATGGTTAAAGAATATTTTTGGCAAGAATAAAAAAGAAGGAGAAATTAAAAAAAGAAATTTCTCCCCAGGTGAATATGGCTATAGTGCAATTTTATTTTTAAGTTTTGCCTTATTGTTTACTGGAATTGTGCCAAATTATATATATAGTAGATTTTTTGTTGAAGATATAAGTTTTCATTTTTTAGATGGTTTTATAAATTATATTGTCTATTTTATAATAGCAATTTCAATTCTCTGGAGACTTGACTGGATAAAAACAAAAGAAAAAGCAGCCCCAGAATTGGATGATATTTTCAAAAAGGTGAATAACTTTCTTTATAAAATTTCAGGTAAGTTTTTAGAATATGATACAGGGGTTTTCTTCGAATCATATCTTTATAATAGTATATATAATATTTCGCGAGGTATTTATAATTTCATTTATACTGATTTTCAAATTCAGTTACTTTGGATTCCTACCCTGCTTATGTTATTATATATGTGGATTACTTTTATAATTTAATTTTCAAGTAAACCTTTTAAAATAAAATGTGCGCTAGAAATATTGGTAGCGAGCGGAACATTATGGACATCACAGACCCGAAGTAAAGCTGAAATATCTGGTTCATGTGGTTGGGCTGTAAGAGGATCGCGCAAAAAAATTACACCATCAAGTTTATCTTTAGCTACTTCAGCACCAACCATCTGATCACCACCAAGTGGTCCTGATTCCATACGATTAATTTTTACATTAACATTATCCATAATTACTTTTCCAGTAGTACCTGTGGAAATAAGTTTGCATTTTGAAAGAAAATTATAATGATGTTTTACAAATTCAACCATGTCGTCCTTTTTTTCATCGTGAGCTATTAATGCTATTCTTTTCATAATTATTTCACCTTCTATTTTAGAGTTTTGTTTTTAATATAGTTCTAAATTATAAATTCAAGAAAAATATATAAATCCCTACAAAAAGTTAAATTTTAAATAGATTATCTAAGGAGTTGATTTTAGTTGTCAAAAAAATTATTTTTACTTGATGGTCATAGTCTTGCTCATAGAGCTTTTTATGCCTTACCAACCTTAACTAATCAGGATGGAGAATATACAAATGCTGTGTTTGGTTTTGCAAGAATGCTTTTTGGATTAATAGATAATGAAAAACCTGATCTTTTAAGTGTTGCTTTTGATAAAAAAGGACCTACCTTTCGCCATGAGGAATATGAAGATTATAAAGCAGACCGAAAAAAAATGCCTGATGAACTTTCTCCTCAAATCCCACTAATAAAAGAAATGTTAAAAGATCTTAATATACCTATTTTTGAAAAAGAAGGTTATGAAGCTGACGATGTTATTGGAACTCTTGCCAGGATGGGTGAAAATGAAGATTGGGATGTAGTTATTGTTACTGGAGATAGAGATGCACTGCAATTAGTTACAGAAAATATTGAAGTTATGTACACTAATAAGGGAATATCTGATATTACTCAATATACTTTAGAAGAAGTCAGAGAAAAATATGAACTAGAACCTGACCAACTAATAGACTTAAAAGGTCTTATGGGAGATTCTTCTGATAATATACCTGGAGTACCAGGAATTGGAATAAAAACAGCTACCAAATTATTAAAAGAATTTGATAATATGGAAAATGTATTAAACAATATTGAAGATGTTTCCGGAAAAAAGAGGAAAGAAAATTTAAGAGAATATGCAGACCAGGCCAGAACAAGTAAAATGCTAGGTGAAATTTTACAGAATGTTTCCCTGGATGTTAATCTTGAAGATTTATCTTATGATAAATTAACTGAAGAAGAAAAGAAAAAAATAATTAAACTTTTTGAACGGCTTGAATTCAAAAGTTTAATTGAAAGATTTAAAGAACTTAAAGAAATTAAAAGTGATGATATTAATATTGAAAAAATTGATAATCCTGAAGATTTAAATAATCATTTAGAAAAATGGAAAGAGAAGAAAGAAATTGGTTTATATTTTGTTCTTTCTGATTTTTCAAATCCAGTTGAAAGTGAACTTAAGGAACTTCTTCTTGCAGAAGATGCAAATAATATTTATTCTTTTGATTTGGATCAAATTAATTTAAGTAATTTAAAAGATATATTAGAAGATAAAGATATAAAAAAATTAATGCTTCAGGCTAAAGAGGGGATCTTATATTGTAAAAGAAATAATATAGAATTAAAAGGTTTGGAGTTTGAACCCTTATTAGCAAAATATCTTTTAAATCCTTCAGATAAGTTAATTGATTTGGCAACTCTTTATAAGGAAGAATTGGATTTTGAATTAGGTAAAGAAGTTACTGATATGGAAAAGTCAGCAGTACAATTAGCCAATATATTTGAATTGAACGATGTTTTGCTTAATGAATTAAAAAATAATAATTTATTAGAATTATATAATGATATAGAAATTCCTTTAATTCCTTCTCTAGCTCAAATGGAATTAAATGGTATAAAAGTTGATAAAGAATATCTTGGTGAATTATCTGAAATGTGGGAGAAAAAAATAACTTCAATAGAGGAAAAAGCCTATAAATTAGCGGGTGAAGAGTTTAATCTTAATTCTCCCAAACAGGTAGGAGAAATTTTATTTGAGAAATTAGGATTACCAGTAATAAAAAGAACTAAAACAGGTTATTCAACAAGTATAAAAGTTCTGGAAAAACTGGAAGACAAACATGATATTATACCTTTAATAATGGAATTTAGAAAGTGGTCAAAATTAAAATCTACTTATGTAGATGCACTCCCACCTTTAATTAATTCTGAAACAGGAAGAATTCATACCAGTTATAATCAAATGATTACTGCTACTGGTAGATTAAGTAGTACTGATCCTAATCTGCAAAATATACCGATTAGAACTAAAGAAGGAAGAGCGGTTAGAAAAGCTTTTGTTCCAGAAAATGATGATTGGGCATTTCTGGCTGCAGATTATTCACAGGTTGAATTAAGAGTTTTGGCTCATATCAGTCAGGATGAATCATTAATGAATGCTTTTAAAAATGGTCTTGATATTCATACTGAAACCGCCAGTAAAATATTTGAAGTTAATCCTGAAGAAGTTACTTCAAATATGAGAAGACATGCAAAAGTTATTAATTTTGGGATTGCTTATGGAATGAGTGCTTATGGTTTATCCCAGGATCTTGATATTAGTAAAAAGGAAGCTCAAGAATATATCGATAAATATTTTGATAGATTTTCTGGAGTTAAAAAATATATGGATAATATAACAAAAAAAGCTAAGGAAGAAGGATATGTAACAACCATATTTGATAGAAAAAGATATATTGCTGATATAAATAGCAGTAATTTTCATAAAAGATCTTTTGCCAGAAGAGCAGCTATAAATACACCGATTCAGGGAAGTGCAGCTGATATTATGAAATTGGCTATGCTTGATGTTTATGATTATATAAATAATTGTGATCTGGAAGCAAGAATTTTATTACAGGTCCATGATGAACTTATTTTGGAAGTTAAAAAAGATGTATTTCAAAAAGTAGCTGCAAAAGTTAAAGAAAAAATGGAGAATACAGCTTCACTATCAGTTCCTTTAACTGTTGATTTACAGATTGGAGATAACTGGAGAGACAAGGAAGAATATGAGGTGCAAAATAATGCCTGAATTACCTGAAGTAGAAAATGTAGTTTTGGGCTTGAAAAATCTTATAAAAAATTATATAATAACTTCTGTGAGAATTAAAGAACCTCGACTAATAGCTTATCCAGAGTTAAAAGAATTCCAAAAACAAATAAAAAATCGTAAAATTTTCGATATTACCCGTAGAGGGAAATATATATTAATACATTTACTTGAAGATAAAATTATGGTTATCCATTTAAGGATGACCGGTAAACTTCTTGTAAAGCCCAGTAAGGAACCACTTAAAAAACACACTCATATAATTTTTAAATTAGATCATAATACAGATTTAAGATTTAATAATGTAAGGAAATTCGGGAGAATTTATTTAATTGATGATGATAATTATGAGGCGGCAGGAGGGCTTGCGGAGCTTGGCCCTGAGCCTCTTGCTTCTGATTTTAGTTTTGAAGATTTTCAAAAATTATTTAAAGGAAGAACTGCGGGCATAAAGTCACTTCTTTTAAATCAAAAATTTATTGCAGGTTTAGGTAACATTTATACTGATGAAGTGCTTTATCGTTCTGGTATTCATCCTCGCCACCCTGCTGATAAACTTACAAAAAATGCTATAAAAAAAATGTATAAAAATATAAGAGAAATACTTAGATTAGGCATAAAATATAATGGGACAACTTTTAGTGATTATGTAAATGCCTTTGGTGAAAAAGGAAGTTTTCAGGAAAAATTACAGGTATATCAAAAAGAAGGGCAAAAGTGTAATAAATGTGGGGAAATTATTATTAAGGATAAAGTAGCAGGTAGATCTACTTATTATTGTCCTAATTGTCAAAAAAATAAATAGGATTTATTTATGCTATTTGGATTTACAATTTGTTTAAAATTTAATTTATCAGAAAAATTTTATTATTAAAATCATTTATTGACTTAATTAAATGGAGGAAATTATGATTATTGGATTAACCGGGGGTATCGCCGCTGGTAAAAGTACAGTTGCAAGGATTTTAGCGAGTTTAGGTGCTTATATAATTAATGCAGATAAAATAGGCCATAATATTTTGGAGAAAAATAAAAATGCTTACAATGATGTTATAGATGAATTTGGTGAAATTATAGCAAAAAATAATGGAAAAATAGATAGGAAAAAACTTGGCGAAATTGTATTCTCAGATAAGGATAAATTAAAAAAATTAGAAAATATTACTCATCCTTATATAATCGAAGAAATAAAGTATGAAACAAAGGAGAAGATCAAAGATTACCATCATCTTGTTCTTGATGTACCACTACTTTTTGAGACAGGTTTAGAGAATATTGTTGATATAACCTGGGTGGTTGTTTGTAGTTATGAAAAACAAATAGAGAGAATTGCTAAAAGAGATGGTTTAAGTAGAGAAGAAGCTAAAAAAAGAATAGCATCTCAAATGGAAACATCTCAAAAGGTAAAGCTAGCGGATTTTGTCATTTACAATAATGGAAATAAAAAAGAATTAAATAATAAGGTTCTTAGAAAATGGAGAAAAATAAATAATATCGATTTCTAAATATTTTATAAATTTTAATTTAAAATAATTTTAAAAATTCGGCAATAATTTATTATTTAGGAAGGAAATTCTTTCTTTCTCTAGAATAATATTTATTAGAGTGCTATATAAAATTTATTTTAATAATTATTAACAAATTAATAATTTTATTTAGGAGGTGGTATAAAAAAAGGGGAGTTATTTACCAAAAAATTATCCAAAGAGGAAAGTTTTAGAGGAGTTTAAATTTTCCAAAGTATGAAGTAGAAATAGTAGAAAAATTTGAGGAGGTAAATAAAATTAATATGAATAAAAGAATTTTTTCTGTCGTTCTTGCCCTTGTTCTTGTTGTAGCTGGATTTAGTGTTGCAGGTGCTCAAGATACTGAAGTCAAAAACCCTAACACAATGACTATGGTGACTATTGGGGACCAAAACACTATGGATCCGCATTTTGCATATGATACTGCTAGTTCTGAAGTTATTTTCAATGTTATGGAAGCATTAATTGCTTATGATCGTTCAAGTATTGAAGAATTTAAACCAATGCTTTCAACCAAAGTTCCTTCTTTAGATAATGGTTTAATTTCTGAAGATGGTACAGAATACACATTTGTTTTAAGAGAAGATGTAGAATTTAGTAATGGAAATGAGTTAACTCCTGAAGATGTTAAGTATAGTTTTATGAGAGGTATGGTTCAGGATAGAACTGGTGGACCAGTTTGGATGTTAATTGAACCATTCTTTGGAGTTCAGACTTTAGATGCTGTTGCTAAAAAAGTTCTGGATAATCCAGGAGAAGACTTCAAAATTGAAAATATGACTGATGAACAGGCTAAAAAATTGTATGACGCAATGGATGAAAAAATAGTTATTGATGGTAATGAAATTACCTTAAAACTAGATGCACCTTATCCACCATTCTTGACAATCCTTGCTCATGGTAATAATGTTGGTATGATCATGGATAAAGAATGGGTTATAGAACAAGGTGGTTGGGATGACACCCCTGAAACAATAGTTGAAAACCATGACCCTAACAAAGAAGATGATCCTCTATTTGATAGTCTAATGGGTACAGGTCCATTCATTTTAGAAGAATGGCAAAATGGAGATCATGTAATCTTAAGAAGAAATGATGACTACTGGAGAGAACCAGCTAACTTTGAAACAGCTGTTATTCAGAATGTTGATGAGTGGAGTACACGTAAGATGATGTTCCTCCGTGGTGACGCTGATCTTGCTTATGTACCTAAACAGTATAGATCACAGGTTATGGAAACTGGTAAAGTAGATATAGTTGAAAACTTACCACAACTACAAAATACTACTATGATGTTTAACTGGGATATTAATATTAAGGCAAGTGATTTTGTTGGTAGTGGAAAATTAGATGGTAATGGTATTCCAGCAGATTTCTTTACTGATGTTCACGTAAGAAGAGCATTTAGTCATGCATTTAACTATGATGCATTTATCAAAGAAGTTAGAATGGGAGAGGCTATTCGTCTTCGTGGACCAATAGTTAAGCCACTACAGGGTTATGATGAAAATTCTGATGTACCTCAATTAAACCTAGAAAAAGCTGAAGAAGAATTTAAGAAAGCTTTTGATGGTGAATTATGGGAAAAAGGATTTGAAATGACTCTTGTATATAATACTGGTAACTCTCCACGTAAAGTTGCTGCAGATATGCTTAAGAGTTATATTGAACAGATCAATCCTAAATTTAATGTAAAAGTACAGGGCCTACAGTGGTCTTCTTATCTTGATGGTTCAATTCAGGGTACTTTACCTGCATCATTTGGTGGTTGGTTAGCTGACTTCCCAGATGCACATAACTTTGCACAGCCATTCCTCCACAGTGATGGTTACTATGCTGGTCAGCGTGGAGAAAATTATATGGAATGGGCTGAAGAATCTGGTTTAGATGAGTTAATTAATAAAGGTATAACTACAGTTGATCCTGAAAAACGTAAAGAAATATACAAAGAAATCCAGCAAATTTCTGTAGATCAGGCTATTGATATCTGGTTAGATCAGACAATTGGTGTACACTTAGAACGTAAATATCTTGAAGGATATTATCCAAACCCAATGAGACCTGGAACATATTTCTATATGTATAATAAGCCAGGTGGATATGAAACTCATGAAGTAAAAGGAATCGAAGAAGTACAAAATTAATTAGATTCTTTTGAAAAGATAATATTAATTTATAAAGCCAGGGGAGTTCTCTCCCCTGGTCAATTTGTGAATACCAAAAATACACTAATTTATTACTAAGTTAAAGTAAAAATTCTGAAACATTATTCAATTGATTATTTTCAAATTTAGGAAGGAGCTGTAATTTGGTGTGATTAATTATATTACTAGAAGACTAATAATCTTACCATTCATTGTATTTGGTGTCACAATACTTGTATTTGGTATGTTAATGATGTTAAGTCCATATCAAAGATTAAGTACTTATGTAAGTGATCCTAAGCAGGTTAAAGGCCAGAATATGGATGCTATGGTAGAAAAGCATGGTCTTAATGATCCATTTTATCAACAATATGGACGATGGATTAAAGGAATTATGAAAGGTGATTTTGGTTGGTCAGAATCAGCAGGACAACCAGTTACTCAGGCTATTATGTCTAGATTTCCTGCCACCCTGGAACTGGTGTTATTTGCAGTTGTTCCGGTAGTATTAGGAGGGATATGGCTCGGTGTGTTCTCGGCTGTTAAACATAATAAGGCCTGGGATCATATAATCAGAGTTTTAGCTACTGTAGGCTGGTCATTTCCTACTTTTGTATTTGCACTATTAATGTTAATGATTTTTTATGGTGTATTAGGTTGGCTACCACCTGGACGGCTAACTCAAGAAGCGGCAGGTATTGTTAGGTCAGCAGAATTTGTTCGTTATACAGGCTTAAATGTTATTGATTCATTATTAAATGGTAACTTTTTTGTTCTATGGGATTCTATTAGACATGTTATTGCTCCAATTATAACCCTATCTGTAGTTAGATGGGCTTATATTTTAAGGATTACGCGTTCGAGTATGTTAGAAACTTTACGCAAGGATTATATCCGTACTGCTCGTTCTAAAGGTGTAGAGGAAGATGTAGTTATTAATAAGCATGCTAGAAGAAATGCACTTATTCCAGTTGTAACAGTAGCTGGACCTATGATTTTAGCAATGCTCGGAGGAGTAGTCATAACTGAAACTATCTTTAACTATCGTGGGATAGGACAATTTGCAGCACAAGCAGCACAACAACTTGATTATGCCGCAATATTAGGAGTTGCTATGTACTTTAGTTTCTTATTAATCCTAACAAATCTTATAGTTGATGTTTCATATGCGGTTATAGATCCTAGAATTAGATTGGAGTGATATAAATGACCTGGAAAGAACTAATAAAAAGATTATTTACTAACAAACTATCGGTTTTTGGCTTTATTATTATTTTAATATTTGCTATTGTTGCTATTGCTGCTCCCTGGATTGCACCACCTGCTGATCCCGATGATCCTTATCTAATTCCAAGACGAGGTTGGTCTACAAGACCTTCTCCTCCAAGTGAACAAGCACTATTTGGAACTACTGAAGGGTCTTATGATATATTTTATGGTATGATTTGGGGAACGAGAACTGCATTTAGAATTGGACTAACAGTTGTCTTTTTTGGTTCGCTTATAGGTGTAAGTATTGGTACTATTGCTGCATTTTATGGAGGAAAAGTTGATGAATTTTTAATGAGAATTACAGATGTATTTATGTCAATTCCCTTCTTAGTTGCAGCTATGGTTCTTACAACAATACTAGGACGTGGTTTAGATAATGTAATGTTAGCCTTAATTACATTTGGCTGGATGGGAACTGCTCGTTTAACACGATCGCAGGTTTTAGAAATCAAAAATGAAGAATTTGTTCAGGCTGCAGAAGCATTAGGTGCAAATGACTTTCGTATTATTTTACGTCATGTTCTCATAAACAGTATATATCCTGTTTTAATTCAGGCCTGTATGAGAATTGGTTCTATGGTTATTACTGCCTCTGCTCTTAGTTTTCTTGGAGTTGGAGCACCTGAAGGCTATGCAGATTGGGGACAGATGATATCTTTTGCCCGAAATTGGATAGTAGGTACTAGTGGTAATCCATTAGAATTCTGGTATACTATTATTTTCCCAGGTACAGCTATTTTATTCTTTAGTCTAAGTTGGAATTTAATTGGTGACGCGTTCCGTGATATTTTAGATCCTAAGTTACAATAATTTTAATCAAATAAGGGCAGGTGAAAATATTGAGTAAAGAAAAGTTAATAGATGTAAGTAATCTAAAGACCCACTTTTTTACAGAAGAAGGTGTAGTAAAGGCAGTAGATGGAGTAGATTTTGAGATATATCCTGGAGAAACAATAGGGATAGTAGGAGAATCTGGATGTGGAAAGAGTGTAACTTCACTATCAATAATGAGATTGGTAGAATCACCTCCAGGAAGAATAGTAGATGGAAGTATAATGTTTGAAGGAGAAGATATAGTAAAAAAGAAACAA
>DATFIM010000076.1 GCA_035270125.1 Halanaerobiales bacterium
ATCAACAAAAGCATCAATTACATTTTCTAAACTCATACCTTTAAATAAAGCTACCAGAATTGCTGAGATTACAGCAAACATAAAGGCTTGAGGTATATATAATTTTCCGACTATAAATTTAGGAATAACTCCAATTCCTAAGAGGGTTCCAAGTGGAATAAGAAAATCTAAAATACTACTATTATAACCATCAGGAATTTCAGTTTCTGTAAGTTCATCAGAAGATAGAGGTCTTGCTCCATCTCGATTAACTTTTCCAGTTTCTTTAACTCTTTTTATAGCCTTTCTCATTTTTTCACCAATAAAAGGCAGTTTTTCAATTGATAGTAAAAAAGTAAATAGAATTGCTATAAAAGCATAAAAATTGAATGGAATTGCTTTAAAAAAGAAGTTTACTCCGGCCTGTTGATCAGGGATTAAAGGAATTGTTCCAGCTACCAATCCAGCAATATAAATTGGCCAGGCATTAAAAGGAACCAAAGTGGCTATTGGAGAAGCTGTAGAGTCTACAATGTAAGATAATTCTTCATGAGATACTCCTGCTTCGTCACAAACCGGTCTTACTGTACTACCGGCTAAAATTGTACTTATAGTTCCTCCCTGATGAAAAACAACTCCCATAATCCAGGCAAATAATTTGGCTGTTTTTCTTCCTCTTACCATTTTTTTACTGGCCCAAAGGGCAAATTTTTGTGCACCACCGGTTCTGGTCCAAAGCCCTATTAATCCTCCTAAAAACCAGAGATATACTAATAATATTTTAGAATAATCTGGTGAACCTAAAGATGGTATAAGGTAATGGCCTACAATATCATAATTTCCTGAAATAATACCGCCAGCAACTATACCTAAAAAAAGTGAAGGAACAACCTGTCTGGTAGCAAAAGCTAAAATTAAGGCTAATGCTGGAGGGATTATAGAATAGATACCATAATGATCTGAAGTGTTATTTTGGGCAAAGCCAACACTACTTAATAAAAATGATAATGCAACAACTAAAAAAGTTAAAAACAACCATTTTTTCAGAGAATCTTTTGAAAAATTTCCTACTAAATTACTCATAAATTTTTATATCCTCCCTTAAATATATTTAAAATTTTAGATTAGTAATAAAAGATTTAGTATAAAAAGTATTCAAAAAATTATAAATAATAATCACTAACTCAAATATTGTAAATTAATTATAAAGGGAGGATAACAAAATATATTAAATTGTATCTATTTGTTACATTTTTTTTGTTAATTATCTAACTATTTAACTACAACTATAAAAGAGAATATTATCAATAAACTTTTTAAAATTAACTTTTCCTCTTTTATTGTTTTTTTCTCGAATATAATCCATTTCATTTCTGATTTCCTTAAAATCATAGAGGCTATTAGAATATTTTTGAAAGGTTTTATTCATATAATCCTCTACTCCTAAATGGGCTAAATTTCTTAAACCTTTTAAAGCAGCGCGTCTTATTCTTTGTTCAACAGCTTTATAACTATCATTAAACTTACTGCAAATATCTTTTATAGTATAATCATCAATTTCGTTGTCACTTGAGATAAGATAGGAACATATATTAATTATATCTTTACTTCCACTTTCACCTAAAATACCTATTTCATTTAATATTTTTTTTATTTTTTGTTCATGATCTTTTTTATTATTTAAATTTACATTTAAATTTGTATTGTCAACTAAATCATTAATTTGATTAATAACTTTGTTTTCTTCTATTTGCTTAATTTCTTTTTTGATCACATTTTCAACTTCAATAGCATTTATTGGTTTGGAAATATAATATTCTACTCCATTTTGATAAGCTTTTGATATCATATCTTTTTCTTGTACCTGAGAAATCATAATAAAATTTATATTTTGATCTTCTTCTTTAATTTCTTTCATAAGAGTAATACCATCTTTTTTAGGCATCAGTAAATCTATTAAAACAATATCTGGTTTTAATATCAATATATCTTCTTTAGCTTTTTCACTATTTAGTGAGTGTGAGATAACAGTACCAAGATTTCTATCATTAATTATTTTTTTTAAAAGAGTTACAATATTAAAATCATCTTCTACAATAAAAAACTTCATTTATTTACCTCCAGTCTTCTTTTTGGAACTTTTATTTTAAAAGTAGTGCCCTTTTTATATTCTGTGTTTACTATAATTTTACCATTATAAATATCATTAACTATTTCCTGAGTTATACTAAGACCTAAACCACGATTTACATCACCGGTATCATAATCTATTTTTGTTGAAAATCCTGCAGAAAAAATTAAATCAACATTTTCTTTTTTTATTCCACTTCCATTATCAATTATCTTGAAGATATAATTATTGTTTTTTTCTGAACAAATAAATTTAATTTCTCCTTTTTTATTATTTTCAATAGCTTCTATTGCATTGTTTATGTAATTTCGGAAAACACATAAAATATAGTAATCTTTTCTTACAATAAAATTATTTTCTATATTACAATTAAATTCAAGTATAATATTTTTCTTTTCCAATTTATTGTTAAAGCGAAATTTCAAAATTTCTATTATTTCATTAAAATGAATGTTATCACTATTAATATTATGTTCAGTTATATTTTTTAACTCATCTAATATGAGAATATTATTCTTTTTTATTTCATGGATTTCTTTTGCAATATTTAATGAAGTTGTAGCCCATTCATTTTTATTATTTTGATTTTTTATATTTTGATGTAAATTATAAGCAATAGACATTACATTTTCCATACTATTTTTATTTTTTTCCATCCAGTAAAGTTCTGACATTAATTCAGAAGATAAAATAACTAAATTTCGATATCTATTTAATTTTTCTTTTCTTATTAATAATATTTTATAATACTTAATTGAAAGTAAAATAAGCCAGATCACTATAGTTCTTAGAAAAGCAGCTAAAAATACTATAAAAATAATTTTCCACTCTAAATCAATAAGATTTAAAATATATCTAAAGGATATTTCACTCATATTAGAAAAAGCATCAGCAAAAAATATTAAATTAAAACCTTTAAATTTATTATCTAAAAGATCTTTGTTTAAAAAATAGTAAAAAATTATAGCATATATAATATAAAAAAATGCACTGGGTATACAATTAATAAAAGAAGTTAGAAGATGGCCATTATTAAAATAGAAAACTAAAAATCTTAAAATAAAAACACTTATACCAACCTGTAAGCCAACAAAAACAATATCAATGTTATCAAATAGGTAAAGAAGCAGGAAAAAAGCTATTACTCCTCCTGAAATTTTAAAAGCAGTTTGATAGATACCTACACTAATTTGAGATGCAATAACAGTAGTAATAATAATAAAGAAATATTTTTTTGTTATTTGTGTCATTTTTTTCGATCAACCCCTAAATTTTTTTCTCATTTTATTTTTAATTATAAGCATAAAGTTGTATCTATGCAACTAATTTAACAAATGCAAATATATTTTGCATAAAATATTCAAAAATTTTTGCATTTAGTAGATAAAAAAATGGAATTCACCTCTTTAAACCAAATATTAATATATATATTAATATGGCATAAAATATGCAAGTTAATATAATTGAAAACTTTATTAAAAAAATTATAATTAATTTTGACAATTTTATATTTTAATAAAATTAGATATTGTGAAAAAAATATAAAAGTGAAGGAGGAATTAATAACTAATCAAAGAATAGGTATATTAGGTAAAAATATAACAAAAATTTATAAATTTATTTTAAAAGGAGGAAATTTTAATGATTATTGGTGTACCAAAAGAAATTAAGAATAATGAAAACAGAATTGCTATTGTTCCATCCGGGGTTGAAGCATTAACAAATGCAGGTCATGATGTGATTATTGAAAAGAATGGTGGAGTTGGCAGTGGGATTTCAGATGAACAATATATTGAAGCTGGAGCTGAAATGATTGATACAGCAAAAGAAGTTTTTGCTAAAGCCGATATGATAATGAAGGTTAAAGAACCTCTTCCTGAAGAATACGATTTATTTAAAGAAGGGCAAATTCTTTATACTTATCTTCATCTTGCAGCTGAAAAAGAATTGACAGAAGCTCTTAAAGAAAAAGGTGTTGTTTCTATTGCTTATGAAACAATTCAATTAGATGATGGTTCACTTCCACTTTTAACACCAATGAGTGAAGTAGCAGGAAGATTGGCAACACAAGAAGGAGCAAGATTTTTAGAAAAACCACAGGGAGGTAGTGGTACTCTCTTAGGTGGAGTTCCTGGAGTTAATCCTGGCAAAGTAGTTGTAATTGGTGGTGGAATTGTTGGTTTGAATGCAACTAAGATGGCTGTTGGACTTGGAGCAGATGTAACTATCATGGATATTGATCCTCAAAGAATGAGAGAACTAGATGATATTTTCCGTGGTGAAGTAAAAACTGTAATGTCTAATAAATATAATATCATGGAAGAGATAAAAGATGCTGATCTTGTTGTTGGGGCTGTATTAATTCCTGGTGCTAAAGCTCCTCATCTTGTAACTGAAGATATGATAAAAGAAATGAAAGAAGGATCAGTTATTACTGATGTAGCTATTGATCAGGGTGGATGTGTAGAAACAACTTATCCTACTACTCATGATGATCCTGTATTTACCAAACACGGAGTTGTTCACTACTCTGTAGCTAATATGCCAGGAGCAGTAGCAAGAACATCTACTTTTGCTCTAACAAACTCTACTCTTCCTTATGCACTTGACCTGGCTAATAAAGGATACAAAAAAGCATTATTAGAAGATGATGCTTTAGCTAAGGGTCTTAATGTATATGAGGGCAATATTACTTATAAAGCTGTTGCAGATGCATTTGATATGGAATATACTCCACTTTCAGAAGTTCTTGATTCCTGGAAATAAAAACAATAAAAACATAAGAGATATAGTTAAGTAAATAATTAAGATGGAAGGATAATACCTTCCATCTTTTTATTTTGCTATTATAATATTATCTTAAATTATGTTATAATAATGATGATGTTAAAAATTATGATTTTCTAGGAGGAGAGTAGCTAAATGGAAAATTTTATAGTTGATGGTCATAGCGATATATTATTAAATTATTTACGTGATGATAATTATAATTTCACAAGTAATACTAAATTTCAAGTTGATTTGCCAAAAATGAAGAAAGCTAATGTAATGTTAGAAGTTTTTGCTGCCTGTCCTTCAATTAGAGGAGATAAAGCTTTAAAAAAGACTATAAAAATTATAGATAAATTTAATTATCTTTTAAAAAATACTGAAGAGGTAGAATTAGCTAAAGATTATAAAGAAATTGAGGATGTTATTAGCTCTAATAAAATAGCTGCTATTCTGGCAATAGAAGGAGCAGATGGAATATCTAATTTAAGTACTTTGAGAGTTTTTTATGAATTGGGGGTAAGAATGATAACCCTTACCTGGAATTATAGAAATTATATAGCTGATGGCCTAAATGAAATTGAAGCAAATGGCGGAGTAACTAAATTTGGGAAAAAATTTATTAAAGAAATGGATAATTTGGGGATGGTAATAGATTTATCTCATCTTACACCTTCCAGTTTTTGGGATGTAATAGAATATAGTAGTAATCCTGTAGTTGCCTCTCATTCTAATGTAAAAAACATCTGTAATCACAAAAGAAATTTGGATGATAAACAAATTAAGGCTATTGCTCAATCTGGAGGTTTGGTTGGTATAAATTTTTGCCCTGAATTCATAAAAGATAATAAAAAGGTAAAAATTGATGATATAATAGAACATATAAATTATATTAAAAACTTAGTAGGGATTGATTTTGTTGGTTTGGGGACTGATTATGATGGAATAACTGAAACCCCGGAAAGTTTAGAAAATATATCTAAATTACAAAATTTAATTAAAGGATTGAAAAATGCAGATTTTTCGGAAGAAGAAATAGAAAAGATAATTAATAAAAATTGGTTGAGAGTATTTAAAAATGTTTTATAATATTATTTCCCAGGAAATAAATTTAAAATAAAATTTATGTTTGGAGGTGTAAACTTGGAATTAAATATAGATAATAATCGTGGAAAGCATCTTGCTGTTATTTTAAATAATATAAATGAAGGAATTCATGTTGTTAATGAAAAAGGAGAAACAGTTATTTATAATAATAAAATGGCAGAACTTGAAGATATGGACAAAGAATCAGTTATCGGAAAACCATTATTAGATGTTTTTCCATCATTAGATGAAGAAAATAGTACTCTTTTAAGAACTTTGCATAGTGGAGAAAAAATTGAAAATAAACAACAGGAATATCTAAATAAATATGGGGAAAAAATAATTACAATTAATAGTACAATTCCGATAAAGTTTGAAAACGGTAAAATATGGGCCTTAGAGGTAGCCAAAGATATTACTGAAATTAAAAATTTATACAATAAAATAAATATATTACAGGATAAATTATATAATAATGATGATTTTGAAGATGATGAAGATTCTTTATATACTTTTTCAGATATAAAAGGTGAAGATCCAAAACTAAAAAAAGTAATTCAATATGCTAATCAGGCTGCCAAAACAGATTCTTCTATTTTAATTGTTGGAGACACAGGAACTGGAAAAGAATTGTTTGCCCAGAGTATTCATAATGCAAGTAGGAGAAGGGAAAAACCTTTTATTGCCCAAAATTGTGCAGCTTTACCAGAAAATTTATTAGAAGGTATTTTATTTGGTACTAGAAAAGGTGGGTTTACTGGAGCAGTTAACAGAAATGGCTTATTTGAACAGGCTAATGGAGGTACTTTGTTATTAGATGAAATTAATTCCATGTCCCCAACTTTACAGGCCAAACTTTTACGAGTTTTGCAGACAAATAAAGTACGACCTGTGGGTGGAGATGAGGAGATTAAGGTTGATGTAAGAATTATTGCTACTACTAACACACCACCTATTAAAGCAATAAGAAGTGGTGATTTAAGAGAAGATCTTTATTATCGTCTGGCTGTAGTTTTATTATATTTACCTTCATTATCAGAAAGAAAAGAAGATATTGAATTGCTTTCAAATTATTTTATCAAAAAATTCAATAGAAAGTTTGCTACTAGAGTTAAAGGATTAAGTAAAGAAGTAATAAATTTATTTAAAAAATATGAATGGCCAGGTAATGTAAGACAATTAGAACATGTAATTGAAGGAGCTATTAATATTTTAGGTAATGATAATTATATTAAAAAAGAACATGTTGAATCATTTTTAATTGATATAGAAGAAGAGAAAAAAGATTCTAATCAGAAAAAAATCCAAGATGAAGGAAAACTACCTGATATGATAGATAAATATGAAAAAGAAATAATTATTAATACTTTAGATGAAACAAATTGGAATATAACAAAAGCAGCAGAAAAATTAGGTATAAAAAGACAGAGCTTACAATATAGAATTGATAAATATGAACTAAAATAATAAAAGAAATCAATGTTTTGCAAATATTCTTTGCGGTTATGATTCTAATTATTTTGCATAAAACTTATTTATTAAGCTTTAAGAAAAATAATATTTAATAGAATAAATAATTATTAAATATTATTTTATTTAAGAGTAGGAATGATTTATGCATAATTTAATAAAATGAAGTAAAGTTTTTATAGCATTTTTACTTGAGTGAAAAATAAAAAATTTAAAATTTATTATTATAATTACATTTAAGGGGGAAAAATAATGAGTAATATTAAGGTTGTTTCCTGGGGCTTAGGAGCTATGGGTTCAGGAGTTGCTAAATTGGTTAATTCTAAAAAAGATATGGAATTGGTTGGAGCAATTGATAAGGATCCTGAAAAGATCGGTAAGGATTTAGGAGAAATAATTGAAGAAGGTAATTTAGGTGTAGATGTTGTTGAAGAATTTGATTATTCTAAAGATATTGCAGATATAGTTGTGATTGCAACAAGTTCATTTACAGAAACAGTATTTCCAATGATCAAAAAATCAGTTGAGGCTGGTTTAAATGTTGTTACTATTGCAGAAGAAATGGCCTATCCACAGGCTCAAAACCCAGAATTAGCAGAAAAAATAAATAAATTGGCAAAAGAAAATAATGTTAGTGTTTTGGGAACAGGTATTAATCCAGGGTTTGTATTAGATACTTTAATTCTAGCGATGACTGGAGTCTGTCAGGATGTTGAAAAAATTAAAGCTTCAAGAATAAATGATCTTTCACCATTTGGTCCGACAGTAATGGAAACTCAGGGAGTAGGTACTACTCCAGAAGAATTTGAAAAAGGTATAAAAGAAGGTACAATTGTAGGACATATTGGTTTTCAAGAATCTGTGAAAATGATTGCTGATAGTCTTGAAATTGATTTAGATGAAATTAAAGAAACTAGAGAAGCTATTATTTCTGAAACACATCGTGAAACTGATCATGTGACTGTAGAACCTGGAATGGTAGCAGGATGTAAACATATTGCCTATGGTATGAAAGATGGAGAAGAAGTTATTGTCCTAGAACATCCTCAGCAAATCCATCCAGAAAAAGAAGATGTAGATACAGGTGATTATATAAATATTGTTGGAGATCCAGATATAAACTTAAGCATTAAGCCAGAGATTCCTGGAGGGAAAGGGACTAAAGCAATTACTGCCAACATGATTCCACCAGTAATGGAAGCTGAATCCGGTCTGGTAACAATGAAAGATTTACGTGTTCCTTATTTTTTACCTAAGAAAATGATGGAATAGTTAATTTTTAATAAATCTAGTTAATAAAAGTTGATTATTAATTTAAAGGGGGTAAATATTTATGGAAAAGGTAGCGGCTGGTAAATGGGTTGAAATTCATAAAATTATCCTGGAAGCAGATGAAAGAGCTCCTCAGGTTCCTGAAGATACAAAAAAGGTACCACTTGAACTTAGAGTTAAAGGTTTTTTAGTAGAAGATGCTGAAGTTGGAGAAGAAGCAGAAATTGAAACTTTTACTGGGAGAAGACATAAAGGAACTTTAAAAGATTCAGATCCTTCCTATGATCATAAATTTGGCAAACCAATCAAAGAATTACAAAAAGTTGGACCCCAAATTCGAAATATAATTAGAGATAAGGAGGTTTAAAATATGCCTGCAAATGATTATGAATCAGTAATGGCTAGAAATAATGAAATAATGAAAAAAGCAGTTGGTATAGATTATGATCGTTTTTCTCAGGGAAAAGTTGCTTTTGATTATGAAAGAATGATGTCAGAAGTGGGTTATAAACTTTCTCAGATTAGAAAGATTCAAAATGAAACTGGTGTTGGTAATACTCCATTATTGGAGATGAAAAATATAACTAAATTAGCTCGTAAACTTGCACCTGAAGGAAAAGGAGCTAGAATTTTTGTTAAAGATGAAGCTTCTAATCCTTCTGGCAGTTATAAAGCAAGAAGAGCTTCTGTCTCTGTTTATCATGCCCAGGAAAATGGTTATGATGGAGTAGTAGCAGCTACAAGTGGAAATTATGGAGCTGCTGTAGCATCACAGGCAGTGATGAGAGGCCTGGATAGCATTATTGTTCAGGAAGTATATGATAGTAGAGAAAAAGGACAGCCAGAAATTTTAGAAAAAGGTAGAAAATGTGAAGCTTATGGTTCTGAAGTTTTACAGCTTACTGTTGGACCTGAACTTTTTTATACATTTTTACGTGTTCTTGAAGATACTGGTTATTTTAATGCTTCCTTATATACCCCTTTTGGTATTGCTGGAGTTGAAACTTTAGGTTATGAACTATCTCAGCAAATGAAAGAAAGAGAAGGAAGAAATCCAGATGCTGTTATTGTTACTAATGCTGGTGGTGGTAACTTAACAGGTACAGCTCGTGGACTTGAAAAGGCTGGAGCAGATGAAACAGAAATTGTAGCTGCCAGTGTAGATTTGAGTGGTCTTCATATGGCAAGTGATCATGATTTTAATCGCAAATCATTTACTACCGGTCATACCGGTTTTGGGATTCCATTTGCTACCTGGCCTGATAGAGCAGATGTACCTTATAATGCTGCTCGTGCTTTAAGATATATGGATCGTTATGTGACTGTTAAACAGGGTGAGGTTTTCTATTTAACTGAAGCTCTTGCTCAAGTTGAAGGTGTTGAAAGAGGTCCAGCTGGCAACACTTCTTTAGCAGCAGCTTTTGCTCTTGCGCAAGAAATGGATGAAGATGAAATTATAGTTGTTCAGGAAACTGAATATACTGGTGCAGGAAAACATCCATATGCTCAATTAAATTTTGCTCGTGAAAATGGAATTGAGGTAAAAAATGGAGATCCTGATCAGGAAAAGGCTGGTGAATCTGTGATAATCCCAGATCATCCTAAACAGATTAAAGCTCGCGACTTAGATCTAGAAAATATTAAATTATCTTATTTGAAAAATATAGTTAAAAAGACAGAAGTAGAAAAGATAAATCAAACTGAACTCGAATTCCTTGCTGCTGAAGTTAATAAAACAACTTCAGAAGTAAAAGAAATTATGAAAAAGGAATTTGATGTGGAAGTAAATGGGGAATAAAAATGAAAGTAGATTTACTAATTGCTGAAATTGGGAGTACAACTACTTTAGTTAATGCCTTTAGTGGGATAAATACAGATCAACCTGAATTTGTTGGCCAGGGTCTTGCACCAACTTCTGTTTTAGATGGAGATGTCATGATTGGTCTCGAAGGGGCTATTGATAACTTAAAAGAAAATTTAGCTATTGATGAACTCGATTGGGATGAATTTATGGCTACAAGTAGTGCAGCAGGTGGCTTGAAGATGACGGTTCATGGACTTGTAAAAGATATGACTGTTAAAGCTGCTGAAGAGGCCGCTCTTGGAGCAGGGGCTGTTATTAGGCAGGTTACAGCTGGTAAACTTCGTGAAAGAAGAATAGAAGAGCTGCTTGATATTCAACCCAATATTATTTTGCTGGCTGGTGGAGTTAATTATGGCGAAGAAGAAGTTATACTTCATAATGCTCGTAAACTTTGTGAACTTGATCTGGATGTTCCAGTAATCTATGCTGGAAATAAAGTTTTACAGGATGAAGTAAAAGAAATGTTTGAAGAAGCTGGAAAAGAAATTTTAATTGCTGATAATGTTTATCCTGAGATTGATACTCTAAATATAGAAGAAACAAGAAAATTAATACACAATGTTTTTGCTCGTCATATTGTAAGAGCACCTGGAATGAAAAAAATTGAATCTATGCTTTCAATTGATATGATGCCTACTCCAGGAGCTGTTATGCAGGGGGCTAAATTACTAAAAGAAAAAATAGGTAATTTAGTAACTCTTGATGTAGGAGGGGCGACAACTGATGTCCATTCAGTTACTACTGATTCTGGGGCTATAAAAGAAATACTTTTAAGTCCTGAACCAGAAGCCAAAAGAACTGTTGAAGGAGATTTAGGTGTATTTTTAAATGCTCCTCAAGTTTATGAAATGTTGAAAAAAGAATTAGCTGAACAGGGTAAAAAAGTTGAAAAAAGAGAAGATTTGGCTCCATTACCCAGGGATAAAAAGGAAGAAGAATATATTCAAATTTTAGCTAAAAAAGCAGCTGTTACTGCTGTGAGAAGACATGCTGGTAAAATGAAAGATTATTTTGGGCCTTCCGGAAGGATGACAGTTGCCGAAGGTAAAGACCTTACGGCAGTAAAATGGGTTATAGGAACTGGAGGAGCTTTAACAAGATTAACAGATGGAAAAGAAATTTTGAAAAAAGTTAGAGGAAAAGATAAAAGAATTCTTTTACCGACCAAAGATGCAGTAGCTTTAATAGATAAAGATTATATTATGGCATCTATGGGTCTTATGAGCCAAAAATATCCAGAAGCTGCCCAAAAATTGTTGCTAAATAGTGTGAAAAACGAAAAAGTTGAAAAATATTTAGAAGATATGAAAGTCAAAAATAAAAGTTAAGGAGTGATTTTAATGCCTATTGATAGAGATGATAATTTTGAAGAAAGGCGAAAACATCTTCAAGATTTATCTGATAAAGAATTAAAAGAAAGATTTTGGAATTTAGCAGAGGAAATTGTTGATCCATTAATTGATACAGCTGAAACTCATACTTCCCAATCAATAGAAAGATCAGTTTTATTGAGGATGGGATTTAATAGTTTGGATGCAAAAGCAATAGTAAAAAAAGTGGCTGAATCTGATCTTTTAGGTAAGGGAGCAGGTCATGTGCTTCTAAAATTAGCTGAAAAAGAAGAAATGGAAGTAAAAGAAGCAGGTTTAGCTATTGTTGATGGAGAATTTTCTAAAAAAGATTTAAAAGAACTTTTTAACGGAGGTGAAAAATAATGGGTTTAAAACCAGATGAAAAGCTAGATATAGAAGAATTGCTAGAAGATATAGAAGATTATAGGCCAAGAAGAAAAGGCTGGACCTGGAGAAATAAGGTTGAAGATAAAAAATTAGGTGATTTTACTTATAAAGAAATGAGTGAAGATCTGGAAAATAGTGTACCATTACCTGCTGCCAGTAGTTTTGATGATATAGATCCTCAACCTGAACCTGTAATTACTACTGAAATTGCTTCTGGTCGTTTTGAAGATGATATAAGGAGAATGAGAATGGCTGCCTGGCATGGTGCTGACCATATTATGGTTATTAGAACAGCTGGTCAGAGTCATATGGATGGCTTAATAGAAGGAACTCCTCAGGGTGTTGGAGGAATTCCAATAACTCGTAAACAAATTAGAGTAACCAGAAAAGCTCTTGATTTAGTAGAAGATGAAGTGGGACGTCCTATTAATTTCCATTCTTATGTAAGTGGAGTAGCCGGTCCTGAGATAGCAGTTTTATTTGCAGAAGAAGGAGTAAATGGAGCTCACCAGGATCCACAATATAATGTTCTTTATCGTGATGTAAACATGTATCGTTCATTTGTAGATGCTGCAGTAGCCAAAAAATTAATGGCCAGTGTTGATATGTTACAAATTGATGGAGCTCATAATGCTAATGCTACTGCCAGAAAAGCCTGGAATGTTATGCCAGAACTTTTTGTTCAGCATGCTATAAACTCCATGTTTTCAATGAAAGCTGGTATGCCAAAAGATAAGATTGCTCTTTCAACTGTACCACCTGCAGCTCCACCGGCTCCAGATTTAAGAATAAATATGCCATATGCAGTTGCATTACGTGATTTATTTGAAGGTTTCCGTTTTAGAGCTCAACAAAACACAAAGTATATGGAATCTTCAGTTAGAGAGGCTACAGTTACTCATACTTTAAACCTCCTTATTTCAGAACTTACTTCTGCTGATCTACAGAGTACAATCACTCCTGATGAAGGTAGAAATGTACCATGGCATTATTATAATGTCCAGGCAGTTGATACTGCCAAACAGGCCTTTGCAGGTATGGATGGTTTAAAAGAATTATTAGAATTAAAAGATGAAGGTGTCTTAAGAGATGATGCACGTGAATTAAAAGAAAGAGCTGTTCTATTTTTAGAAGAAATAAAAGATGAAGGTGGTTATTTCAAAGCTGTTTCTGAAGGCTATTTTGTTGATTCTGGTCATTATCCGGAAAGAAATGGTG
The DNA here is from genome assembly GCA_035270125.1 of Halanaerobiales bacterium. Taxonomy (NCBI): domain Bacteria; kingdom Bacillati; phylum Bacillota; class Clostridia; order Halanaerobiales; species Halanaerobiales bacterium. The sequence goes on from DATFIM010000076.1 coordinate 13,529, forward strand.
ATGGAATTGTCCGTAAGATGGATGGAGGAGTAGCAGCTAATAGTATTGTACCTCGTGAAGATGATTACCTTGCTCCAGTTTGTGAGCATTTTGGTTATAATAATCTTCCAGAAGATATTGATAAACCCTGTGATTTAATTGGTGGCTGTACTCTTCATAATCCAGATAAAATAGATTTTATAGACGAATTAGATAAAGAAGATAATGTAGAAGAAAGATTAAAAGAAAATAAAGACTTTAGAAAAGGGAATAAGTTAAAGCCTGAAGTCGAATGGCTTGGTGATGGCTGGGTCAATACTACCTTATTTTTACCAACCAGTCAGGATATTGCTGAAGTTGCAGCACAAAAAATAGGTGAAAAAATGGGTCTCAAAAAGGTAGAAGTTATCCATCGGGAAGTTATGCACCCTTCTGAAGGTACCTTAATTGAAATGAAAGGTCAGGTTGATTTTTCAATTGATATTGAAAATCTAGAAATTCCTGAAAAAGAAGAACCACTTCCTTATGATGAACTTCGTGGTTATGTTGATGATAAACCAATGAATGTTGTTGCTGCTACAGTAGGTGAAGATGAACATTCAGTTGGAATGAGAGAAATTATAGATATTAAACATGGTGGAATTGAGAAGTTTGGTTTTGATGTAACTTATCTTGGAACTTCAATACCAATTAAAAAGGTTGTAGATGCTGCTGTTGAAGTTAATGCTGATGTGATTTTGATCAGTACAATTATTTCTCATAATGATATTCACCGTAAAAATATGCAGAAATTACATGATTTATGTGTTGAAAAAGGTATTAGAGATGATGTAATGTTAATTGCCGGTGGTACTCAGGTTACAGATGATATAGCTAAAGATGCTGGTATGGATGCTGGATTTGGTCGCGGAACCCATGGTGATGATGTGGCTACCTTTATTGTTAAAAAAGATAGAGGAGAGATTGAATAAAATGAAAGCCGATATTACTCGACCTGTCTGGGCTGAAATTGATCTTGATAATTTCAGCCATAATATTAGGATGATCAAAGAACATGTTTCACAGGAAACATCTATTATGGCTGTAGTAAAAGCTGATGCTTATGGACATGGATCAATTCCTGTTGCCAGAAAAGCCTTGAATTCTGGAGCAGACAGACTTGCAGTTGCCATTCCAGAAGAAGGGATAGAATTACGAAAAGCAGGTTTTGAGATTCCTATTCAAATCTTTGGTGAAATTTTAGAAAATCAGTATCCTTTAATAGTAGATTATGATTTGATACCTACAGTTTGTAAGAAAAAAACTGTTAATGGATTGGCTAAATATGCCAAAAAGAAAAATAAGAAAGTGAAAATTCATGTTAAAATAGATACAGGAATGGGAAGAATAGGAGTTTTTCCAGAGGATGCAGTAGAATTTATCAAAGAGGTTAAAGAATATGAAAATATCGAAATAGAAGGAATTATAACCCATCATGCAAAAGCAGATGAAAAAGATAAGGAATATACTTATAAGCAGTGGGATGAGTTCCAAAGTATAATTAATGAACTTGAAGAAAAAGAAATTGAAATTCCGATAAAACAGGCAGCCAATAGTGCAACAATAATTGATCTCCCTAAAATGCAGTTAGATATGGTTAGACCGGGAATTATGCTTTATGGGATGAGACCTTCTCATGAAGTACAGAAATTCCCCTTAAAACCAGTATTAAGCTGGAAAACGAAAATAGTATACTTAAAAGAAGTTCCACCTGGAACTGGAATAAGTTATGGAGCAACTTTTATAACAGAGGAAAAAAGAAAAATCGCTACATTGCCTTTAGGATATGCTGATGGATATTTTAGATTACTCTCTAATAAAGGTGAGGTTTTAATTAATGGTCAGAGAGCACCGATTAGAGGAAGAGTCTGTATGGATCAGTTCATGGTTGATGTAACAGATATTTCTGATGTAGAAATAGGAGATGAAGTAGTTTTAATTGGAGAACAGGGAGATGATGAAATTACTGCAACAGAATTGGCAGATTTAATAGGAACTATCAATTATGAAATAACATGTTCTATAAGTAAAAGAGTACCTCGTGTTTATAAATAATTTAAAGAAAAATATTATTTAATGAAGATGTCCCTTTAATAGAGGGACATTTTTATTTTTAATAAAGATTCATATTTTTAATATATTAATAGAGGAAATTGTTGTTTTTCCTCGAATTAAGTAGCAAAGGAGGCTATATAAGATGTATCCAAAATTAGAAGTCTATCCTGGAAAAATAAAAAACAATACAGAAATAATAAAAAAATTATGCAAAAAAAATAATATAAAATTAGCAGTTGTTAGTAAGGGAGCCAATAATATTCCAGAAGTAGTTGAAGCATTAATTGCTGGAGGAGCAGATTATTTAGCTGATTCAAGAATAAAGAGATTCAAAAAATTAAGATCATTTGTGAAAAATTTACCGTTAATGTTGCTTAGGATTCCTGGCCCTGGAGAGATAAAGGAAGTAATTAAATATGCTGATATAAGTCTTAACTCAGAAATTGAAATTATTAAATTACTTAATGAAGAAGCTAAAATACAAAGTAAAATGCATAAAATAGTATATATGCTTGAATTAGGAGATTTAAGAGAGGGAGTTTATCCAGCAGAAAAAGTAATAGAAAAAATTAAAGAGGTAAATAAATTATCGAATATTAGTTTAGAAGGTATTGGAACAAATTTAAGTTGTTATGGGGGAATTAAACCTGATGAAAAAAATCTTGGTAAACTTTCAGATTTGGCTAAAAAAATAGAGAAACAATTTAATCAAAAATTGAATATAGTTTCAGGAGGTTCAACTACAAGTTTACCACTACTTTTAGATGATAAAATGCCTAAAAAAATAAATAATTTAAGAATTGGTGAATCAATTTTATTAGGAAGAGATATAGAATCATTATGGGACTATAATATTAAAGGTATTAAAAAAGATACATTTATATTAAAAGCAGAAATAATTGAATTAAAAGATAAACCTTCAAAACCTTTTGGGCAACCTTTTGTAGATGCTTTTGGTCATAAACCCAGTTTTGAAGATCATGGAAAGAGAAAAAGGGCAATTTTGGGAATAGGTAAGGCTGATTTTGTTTACCCTGATCAACTTATACCTTTAAAAGAAGGAATAGAAATATTAGGAGCAAGTAGTGACCATCTTATAGTTGATGTAGAAGATGTGGAAGAAGATCTTTCACTGGGGGATATTATAAATTTTAATTTATTTTATGGACCAATGCTTTATCTGACAGCATCATCTTTAGTTGAAAAAGAAATTATAAATTGGAGGTAATTTTATGGATAATATTAAAAAATTAGTAAAGAAATATGAAGAAGAGGTAATTAAAATAAGAAGAGATCTACATAAGCATCCAGAAGTTGGTTTTGATTTAGCAAGAACTTCTAAAAAAGTTGCAAATATATTAAATGAGTTAGGTTTTGAAGTGAAAACTGAAATCGGCAAAACAGGAGTAGTGGGGATAATAGAAGGTAATAATGATGGTCCTACTATAGCTTTAAGGGCAGATATGGATGCTCTTCCAATGGAAGAGAAAACTGATTTAGATTTTGCATCAGTAGAAAAGGGAAAAATGCATGCCTGTGGTCATGATGGACATACAGCTATATTACTTGGAGTGGCAATGGTTTTAGCAGAGATCAAAGATAAACTAAGGGGTAATGTTAAATTGATATTTCAACCAGCTGAAGAAGGCCCTGGTGGAGCTGAGCCGATGATTGAAGATGGTGTTATGGATGCACCTAAAGTTGATGCTATTTTGGGATTGCATATCTGGCTGGAAATGGATGCCGGTAAAGTTGGAGTAAAAAAAGGTCCATTATTTGCATCTATTGATGAAGTTGATATTAAAATCAAGGGGGATAGTTCCCATGGAGCAAGTCCTCATCAGGGAGTAGATGCTATTACTACTGCTGCTGAAGTTATAAATTCTCTACAATCAATAGTAAGTAGAAAAATTGATCCTATTGATTCAGCAGTAGTAACAATTGGTAAAATTGAAGGTGGTTATGTTCGAAATGTTATTGCTGATGAGGTTAATTTAGAAGGAACAATAAGGGCTTTAAATCCTGAAGTTAGAAAGCAATTGGAGGATGAAATTCGTAAAAAGGTTAAAAATATATGCCTAGCATCTGATGCTGATTATGAAATTGATTATCGTCACATGTATCCACCATTAGTTAATGATAAAGATATTACTGATTTAGTGAAAGAAAATGCTATTAAAGTTATGAAATCTGAAAATGTAATCGATGTTAAAGAGCCAACAATGGGAGGAGAAGATTTTGCCTATTTTCTTAAAGAAGTACCTGGAACATTTTTTCTTTTGGGAGGAAGAAATGAAGAAAAGGGAATAACAGCTGCTCACCATAATACCCATTTTACTTTTGATGAAGATATTATGACTGATGGAATAGAAATTATGATAAAATCAGTTTTAGATTTTTTAGAAAGGAATGAATAAAATGTATGATTTAGTTTTAATTAATGGGAAAATAATTGATCCACTGGATGGAATATATAAGGCAAATATAGGAATTAAAAATGGAAAAATAAAAGAAATTACTGAAGATAAGTTAGAGGGAAATAAAATTATAGATATAAATTCTAAATTTATAGTACCAGGTTTTATTGATATCCATATGCATGAAGATAATATAAAAGAAGGAAAGATCAAATTTGAAATCTTTAATAATATGGTTCAAATGGGTGTTACTACTGCTATTGGTGGTAATTGTGGTCTGGGGGATGCTGAGATAGGTAATTATCTTGAAATACTTGAAAAAGAAAATCCTCCTCTTAATTATGGAGGAATGATTGGTCATGGTTCATTAAGAGAAAAAGTAGGTTGTAATGATAGGTATGGGAAAGCCAGTCAAAAAGAAGTTAAAGAGATGAAAAATCTTTTAAAAAAAGGTCTTGATGCGGGAGCATTGGGACTATCATTTGGTCTTGAATATACTCCAGGAGCAACAATTATGGAGATGATTGAATTATGTAAAGTTGTAGCAGAATATCCTGAGCGTTTTGCAGCCGCCCATTATCGATTTGATGCTGATCGTTCTTTAGAAGCAATTGCCGAAATGATTATTATTGCCAGAGAAAGTGGAGTTAAATTTCAAATTTCTCATATTGGGAGCTGTTCAGCTTTTGGTCAGATGGATACAGCTTTAGAAATGATTGATGCAGCCAGGAAAGGTGGAGTAGATATTATGGCAGATGTTTACCCCTATGATGCTTTTAGTACTTTTGTTGGTAGTGCTGTTTTTGATGAAGGATGTTTTGAAAAATGGGGAGTAGATTATAGTGCCATAAAAGTAACTGAAGGAAAATATAAAGGGCAGAGATGTAATAAAGAGATTTTTGAAGATATTAGAAAAAATGAACCAGACGATTTAGTAGTAGCTTTTGTAATGGAGGAAAGGGAAGTATTAAAAGCTATGAAACACCCTGTAGTAATGATAGCAAGTGATGGAATATTAAATGAAGGTCAGGGTCATCCGCGAGCTGCTGGAACATTTCCCAGAGTTTTAGGAAAATATGTGAGAGAAGAAAATGAACTTGAACTGATTAATGCTATCGAGAAAATTACTAGAATGCCAGCTGAAAGGTTAAATTTAACTAATAAAGGTAGAATCAAAAAAGATTTTGATGCAGATATTACCATTTTTGATTATGACCAGATACTTGATAAAGCTACCTTTGATGATCCAGTTAAAGCACCAACTGGTATAGAATATGTAATAGTGAATGGTAAGTTGGTAGTAAATGAGGGAAATTTAACAGGTGCCAATTCTGGTAAGGTGATTAGGAAATGATTCAATGAATAAAATATCACAATAGGGAGGTGAGATATTGAACTTAGTGAAATTATTGAAAGAAAAAATTTCACAAAAAGAATTGAATAATCTTATTAGTGATTTGGTAAAAATTCCCAGTACCCCAGATTCCAAAAATTATGAGAAAGATGTAGCAGAATTTATTCATGATTTTTTTCATAATGAAGGGATTGAATCTAAATTAGTAAAGGTAAAAGATGATCGACCAAATGTAGTTGCTAAAATCAAAGGGACTAATGAGGGTAAATCATTGATGTTAACAGGTCATATGGATACTGTTCCAGCTTATAATATGGATATTGAACCTTTTAGTGGAGAAATTAAAAATGGAAAAATATATGGCAGAGGTTCTGTTGATATGAAAGGACCTTTAGCCTGTATGATTTTGGCGTTAGTTGCAATAAAAAGAGCTAATATTAAATTAAAAGGCGACTTGATTTTTGTGGGAGTAATAGAAGAAGAATATAAAAGTTTTGGAACAGAATATCTGGTTAAAAATGGTCCAAAAGCCGATGCAGCAATAGTTGGTGAACCTTCAAAGTTGGATATAGCTGCCGGTCATAGAGGGCTTGAATGGCTGGAAGTTACAATTGAGGGAAAGACAGCTCATGGTGGAACAGCAAGTGAGGGGATAAATGCTATTTCCAAAGCAGCAAAATTCATAAATAAAGTAGAGGAGGTGTTATTACCACAGTTTGCTGAAAGAAAACATGATTTGATTGGTCCACCAACCCTTAACTTTGGGGTGATAGAAGGTGGAACTCAACCAAGTAGTGTAGCCGGTGAATGTAAAATTCAGATTGATAGGAGATGGACTCCCTTAGAAACACTTGATCAGGTTTTTTTAGATTTTGAAAAGATTATTGATCAATTAAAAAATGAAGATAAAGATTTTAAGGCAAGGATTGATAGAATTCCCAGTAATATGGCTACTATGGATCATATGCCAATGGAGATAGCATTAGATCATCCGCTTGTTAGCAAACTAGAAAAAGTTACTGAAAAAATAAAGGGTAAAAAAGCAGATGTTGTGTCTTTTCCTGGCTGGACAGATGCTTCTTTGATCAGCAATTTTGCTAATATCGATACAGTTGTATTTGGCCCTGGGGATATTTCCTGTGCCCATTCTGAAGTAGAATATATTGATTATAAAGAGGCTTATCAGGGATTTTTGATTTATAGTTTAATAGCTATTAATTTTTGTGAGTTAAAATAAACATTTAATAAAAAGAGGAGGAATTATTAATGGAGAATAAAGAGAAGAAAAAAGCAGGTATTGGGATCAAGATTCCTCATGTACTGGTATTATTATTTGCAATTATTATAATTGCAGCTATTTCTACCTATATTGTAACCCCTGGAGTTTATGATAGAGTGGAAAAAGGGGGAAGGACTGTTATAGAACCAGGTTCTTATGAAGTGGTAGAAAGAAATGCTGTTGGTGTTTTTGGAATTTTAAAATCTGTACCTAAAGGTTTAAATGAAGTAGCTTATATTGTGTTTTTCATATTTATTGTTGGGGGAGCTTTTGGTGTAATTGCTGAAACCGGGGCAGTTGATGCTGGGATTGCAAAATTAACGAGAGTTTTAGAAGGAAGAGAAAAAATAATTATACCGGCAGTAATGGGAGTTTTTGCTTTAGGTGGTTCAACTCTTGGGATGGCTGAAGAAACACTCGCTTTTCTACCGGCTATTGTGCCTCTGGCAATAGCGCTTGGTTTTGATTCAATTACTGGAGCAGCCATGGTTCTGGTAGGAGCAGGAGCCGGTTTTGCAGGTGCATTTATGAATCCATTTACAGTTGGTATAGCTCAGGGAGTAGCAGAATTACCATTGTTTTCAGGTATGGCCTTTAGAGTAGGAGTCTGGGTGGTTATTACTGGAATAGCAATAGCCTATGTTTATAGATATGCCAGTAAAATAAAAGAAAATCCTGAATTAAGTCCAGTTTATGAAGATGATCTAAATAAAGAAGACCATGTTGATTTAGAAAAATTTGAGGAAATGGGAACACATCATAAAAGTGTTTTAGCAGTAGTTGTAATTGTTTTTGGTCTGCTTATTTGGGGAGTAACTCAATATGGCTGGTTTATTACTGAAATATCTGCTCTTTTTCTTGGAATGGGAATAGCAGCCGGTATTGTTGGTAGATTAGGCCTGGGTGGTACAGCTGATGCCTTTGTTAAAGGAGCTAAGAATTTAACCATGGCTGCTTTAATTGTTGGAGTTGCCCGTGGTATTTTAGTAGTATTAAATGAAGGTCACATAATTGATACGATTTTACATTCAGTATCAGTGGCAATTGAAGGACTACCGTCCTATTTTTCAGCTCTAGGTATGTACTTATTCCAGTGTGCCCTAAATATAATTGTTCCTTCTGGTAGTGGACAGGCTGCGCTAACTATGCCTATTATGGCTCCTTTATCTGATTTAGTAGGTGTAACAAGACAGACAGCAGTTCTTGCCTATCAATTGGGAGATGGGTTTACAAATATCTGGTCACCAACTTCTGGTTATTTTATGGCCGGTCTTGGATTGGCTGGAGTGGCCTGGGGTAAATGGGCTAAATGGTTTTTACCTCTTTTAGGTATTTGGATGGTAGCAGGAGGAATCTTAGTGACTATAGCTCATTTTATTCAATTAGGTCCATTTTAAACATAATATCTCAGTAAAATTATTTGCATTTTATTAGATAATGTATTATAATTATAGAAAATTTAAAAGGATAAAACGATGAACAGGACTAGTAAATTCTTTTTTTGACCTAGAAAGCTAATGATTACTGTAAATTAGCTCAGAAGAAGAATTGAATCCACCTGAGAGTGAAAAAGTGAACTTCTAAAATAGCTTTTTAGAAAAGTAGTTTTTTTCGGTAGAAGCCCGTTATAGCTTACCCAGTGGTTAAAAAACTTAACCATCAGGGTGGTACCGTGGGAAATGAACTCAAACCTCGCCCCTGTCTTAATTGACAGTGGTGAGGTTTTTTTAATTTTTTCAAAAAATAAAGGAGGTAATATTATGTTAGACAGAAAATATGTTCGAGAAAATATTGAGGAAGTTCAGGAAGCACTGGAAAATCAAAATATGGAATTAGACCTGGATGAATTTGAAAAATTAGAGGAAGAAAGAAGAGACTTACTTTATGAAACAGAACAGTTAAGGCATAAGAGAAATGTGGCATCTGATAAAATCGGTGAATTAAAAAGAGCAGGGGAAGATGCCAGTCAAATAATTGAGGAAATGAGAGAAGTATCAGATCAGATAAGTGAATATGAGGAAAGATTGGATGTTGTTGAAGAAAAATTAGATAAAATCTTACTTTCTATTCCTAATGTTCCCCATCCAGATGTTCCAGTTGGATTAGATGAAGATGATAATAAGGAAGTTCGTAAATGGGGTGAACCAAGAGAGTTTGATTTTGAATTCAAACCTCACTGGGAATTAGGAGAAGAGCTGGATATTTTAGATTTTGAGAGAGGAACAAAAGTTGCAGGTTCGCGATTTACTTTTTTAAAAGGGGCTGCGGCCAGACTGGAAAGAAGTTTGGTTACTTTTATGATCGATCTCCATACTCAAGAACATGGATATACAGAGGTATTTCCACCATTTATGGCTAATTCAGATAGCATGACCGGGACAGGCCAGCTTCCAAAATTTGAGAAAGATATGTTCAAAATTGAGGATAGAGATTACTATTTAATTCCTACAGCTGAAGTTCCAGTTACCAATATGTATAGAGATGAGATTTTACAGGCAGATGAATTACCTATATATCATACTGCTTATAGTGCCTGTTTTCGAGCTGAAGCCGGTTCTCATGGTAGAGATACTAGAGGTATTATTCGCCAACATCAATTTAATAAAGTGGAAATGGTTAAATTTGTTGAGCCAGAAAATTCTTATGATGAATTAGAAAAGATCACAGCAGATGCTGAAGAGGTATTACAAAAATTAGGTCTTCCTTATCGAGTGGTAACTTTATGTACAGGAGATCTTACTTTTGCATCAGCTAAAACATATGATCTGGAAGTCTGGATTCCAGCGTATGATACTTATCGTGAAATTTCATCCTGTAGCAACTTTGAGGACTTTCAGGCCAGAAGAGCTGGAATCAGATATAGGCCGGATGAAGATGCAAGTGCTCGTTATGTCCATACTCTTAATGGATCTGGACTGGCAATCGGAAGAACAGTTGCAGCTATTATGGAAAATTATCAAAATGAAGATGGTACTATTAATGTTCCGGAAGTATTACAACCATATATGGGTATGAAAAAAATAACACACCCTGAGAAATAAAATTCTTGAGTTCAATAAAATATCATTGAAATTAGCCGTCCTCTGCGGGCGGTTTTTTTAATTTAGATTGTGAAAAAAAGTTCAAATTGTCTGTAATTACTGAAATGTAAATGTTTTCAGACAATAAAGAAAAGGATTTAAATTTATAATAAAATTCTTTTCTGAAATGGAATAGTATCTGCATTTATATAAAATTGAAGATAAATTTTATTATATTTCATATTTAAAATAAAATTGGGAGGTTCATAAATGGATTTATTAATTAATATTAGTAAAAGCATTAGTAATTTTGTCTGGGGTCCCTATATGTTGATTTTACTTGTGGGTACTGGTGTTTTTCTTACTTTGGGTTTAAAAGGTATAACTATCCGAAAAATTGGATATGCATTTAAAATGCTTTTTGAAGGAAGAGATAAAAACAAACAGGAAGGTGATGGAGATATAACTCCATTTCAGGCATTAATGACTTCCCTAGCTGCAACAGTAGGAACAGGAAATATTGCAGGAGTAGGAACAGCTATATTTATGGGAGGACCAGGAGCTGTTTTCTGGATGTGGGTTACAGCTTTATTTGGAATGGCTACCAAATATAGTGAAGCAGTTTTGGCTGTTAAGTATCGTGAAAAAAAGGATACTGGTAAATTTGCTGGTGGTCCAATGTATTATATTAAAAATGGAATGGGAGAAAATTGGAATTGGTTAGGAGGAGCATTTGCCCTTTTTGCCTCATTTGCTGCTTTTGGAATTGGGAATACAGTACAATCCAATTCAGTTGCTAGAGCAGCTGAACAGGCAATAAATATGCCTTATTGGCTTACTGGATTAATATTAATGATTTTAACTTATATTGTTGTAATTGGTGGAATAGAAAGAATTGCTGAAGTTACAGAAAAATTAGTTCCAGCAATGGCAATCATCTATGTTTTAGGTTCAATTTGGATTATATTAGTTAATTTTGGGCAATTAGGTGGTGCTTTTTCTTTAATATTTAAAAGTGCTTTTAATGGTCATGCTGCTGTTGGTGGATTTACTGGAGCTGCAATAGCTCAGGCAGTTAGATTTGGTGTTTCCCGTGGGGTGTTTTCAAATGAAGCAGGACTTGGGAGTGCGGCTATTGCTCATGCAGCTACTACTACCAAAAAACCTGTACGCCAGGGAATAGTTGGTATGCTAGGTGGATTTTTAGATACAATAGTTGTTTGTACTCTTACTGCTTTAGTAATAATCATGAGTGGAGCCTGGAGTGTTGGTGAAACCGGAGCTGAACTGACAACAATTGCTTTTAATAAAGGTTTACCTGGCCCCGGAGGATTAATTGTAGCTTTTGGTTTAATCTTTTTTGCTTTTTCTACAATTTTAACCTGGAGTTATTATGGTGAAAAATCTGTTGAATATTTTTTAGGTTCAAAAGCAATTAAACCTTATAGATATCTCTGGGTTATTATGGTTTTTGTAGGAGCAGTTGGAAATTTAAAAATTGTATGGGCTATGGCAGATGCTATGAATGGATTAATGATTATACCTAATTTAATAGCCTTATTGGCACTAAGTCCGGTTGTTTTTAATGAAACTAAAAAATACTTTAGTGATGAAAAAGATGAAGAAGAAAGAAAAATGGCGAGTTAGAACTCCTCAAAATCAAAGAGTTTTTAGATACTTTCTAGTCTGACAGTTAATACTGTCAGGCTATTTTTATTTTATAAAAAATTAATAATATGGTAATATTATTAGAGGAGGTGGCTATATTTTGAAAAAAAGATATATTTGGACTTTTATTATATTGTTAATAATCGTTTTTATAATTACAAATATATTTATACAAAATAAATATAAAATTAATTTAGTAGAATACTTACAATATAGGCAGGGATTGACCAAAAGTGAAAAAAATTATTTAGCAAATAATAAAAAATTAATCTATAGTTCTGATAGAAATTCACCTCCTATGAGATTTATGGATCCAGAAGATAAACAGTATAAGGGTGGAGTAATAGATTATATGAATAGTCTTTCAGTTGAATTAGGGGTTGAGATAGATTTCAAACCTCTTGTTTGGGAAGAAGCTTTAAAACAATTAGAAGAAGGAAAAACAGATATATGTGATATGTTTTATAGTGAAAAAAGAGCTGAAGATTATCTTTTTAGTGATCCTGTTTATTTATTAAGGTCAGTAATTTTGGTAAAAAACTCTAATCAATCCATAAATACAATTAATGATCTTGATGGTAAAAAAGTAGCTATGCAAAAATCAGATTATGCTGTAGATTATGTAAAAGATAAAATTGGTCAAAAAGCTAATTATTTTCTTGTAAATAACATAGAAGAAGCAATAGAATTACTTGTTAATAATAAGGTAGAAGCTGTTGTTGGTGATGAACCTGTAGTTACTTATTTTAGTTCTACTAAAAATTTAAATAATGAATTAAAAATTATAAATCCCCCTTTATATGAAAAGTATATAAGATTTGCTGTTCCTAAAGGTGAGGAAAAACTGGTCTCAATTTTAAACAAAAGTATTTTTTCTTTAAGAAGAAAAGGAATATTAGAGGGTATACAACAAAAATGGTTTGGGTTATCTGGCTCTATAATGGAAAAGGGAATAAATAGGTATCTTTCTATAGTTTTTATTAGTATTTCAATATTAATTGTCATTATTACATTGTTTTTTGTTTGGAATTATATTTTAAATAAAAGAATAGAAAAAAGAACAAAAGAGTTAAAGGATAGCAAAAACAAACTACAGACTATTTTTGATGGTGTAGAAGACCTAATGATTTTATTGGATAAAAATTATATTATTGATAATGTAAATAAATCATTTTGTGATTTTTCGGGAGTAAAGAAAGAAGATTTAATTGCTAGAAAATGTTCTAATAATTTACTTTATGATAATGAAAAACTTTTGCTTAAATATTGTAAAGATAAAAAAATAGAACAATCATTTTTAGATGGAAAAAGAAGAGTAAAAGAGATTAATTTTAAAAATAAAGTCTTTAAAATGGGGATACTTCCAATTCAAATAGATACTAAAAATAGTGAGGATAAAAACAGAAAAATATTAGTTGTTTTTAGAGATATTACCAAAGAATTACTTAATGAAAAAAAGTTATTTCATGCTAATAAGATGGCCGCTATTGGCCAATTAGCTGCAGGAATGGCTCATGAAATTAGAAATCCTCTGGGATTAATTAGAACATATAATTATTTATTAAAAAATAAAATAGATAATAAAAGTGAGGACATGGAAAAACATTTTAAAGAAATTGAAAAATCGATTGAAAAAATAAGCAGAATAATTGATGATTTATTAAACACTTCTCATAGTGGTAATGACCAGAAAGAGTGGATAAATATTAATAATTATGTAAAAAGAATTTTTTCTTTACATAAAAATTTGATGGATAATATAAATTGGATCATTAATGGAGATAGAGATATAGAAATATATATTAATAAAGATAGACTTGAATATATTCTCTTTAATTTAATATCTAATGCTGTAGATGCAATTCAAAAAGATGGTAAAATTAATATAGATTATGGCATAAAAAATGATAAATTTAATATTATTGTTAAAGATAATGGTAAAGGAATAAAAGATAAAAACTTAGAGAATATTTTCAATCCATTTTTTACAACAAAATCACCAGGAGAAGGTACCGGACTTGGTTTATATATAGTTTATACTGAAGTAGAAAAAATGAATGGAGAAATTAATGTTGAAAGTGAGAAGGGGAAAGGTACTATTTTTGAAATAACTCTTGAGGTTGAGGTGAGGAGGAAAGCAAATGGAATCTCAAAAAACTAATATTCTTGTGATAGATGATGAGAAAAAGTACAGAGAAGTATATAAAACTTTGCTTACTGAAAACGGTTATTTTGTTAATACAGCTTCTGAAGCAGAAGAAGCAATTGGTATCTTAAAAAACAAAAGATATAATTTAGTTTTACTTGATTTAATATTACCAGAAACAAATGGTATTGAAGTTTTGAAAAAAATAAAAGATAAATTCGGTGATACTTTAGAAGTGATTATGGTTACAGGTTATGGTAGTATTGATAGTGCTGTAAAGGCAATGAAATCTGGAGCATTCGGATATTTTATAAAGAGTTCGGATCCAGCTTCTCTTCTTTTAGAAATAGAAAAAGCAGAGAAGATGAATAAATTATTAAAAAGCAATAAAGCATTAAAAACTCAAATCAAAGATGATGATTATCTGTTAAAATCTAAAAATGAAAAGATGGAGGAAGTCATAGATATTGCCCGCAGAGCAGCGGCAAGTAAAGCCAATATTTTAATAACAGGAGAATCAGGAGTAGGAAAAGAAGTTATGGCAAAATTTATTCACCAACAGAGTTTGCGAGAGAAAACTCCCTTTGTTACTGTAAATTGTGCTTCTTTTTCCGAAAATATTTTGGAATCTGAACTCTTTGGTCATGTAAAAGGAGCTTTTACAGGAGCAATAGAAAATAGAAAAGGAAAAATTGAAGAAGCTGATGGTGGGACTTTATTTTTAGATGAAATAGGTGAGATTCCATTAGAATTACAGGTCAAATTACTTAGAGTACTTGAAGAAAGAGAAATTTCTCCTGTAGGAAGTAATAAAAGAATACCTATTGATTTTCGTTTAATTAGTGCATCTAAGAGGAATATAAAGAAAATGGTTAAAAATAATAAATTTAGAGAAGATTTGTTTTATAGAATTAATACAATATCATTTGAAATATTGCCACTTAGAAAACGAAAAGAGGATTTAAAAGATTTTATAAGTTATTTTTTCAAAAAATTTTCCAGGGAAACTAATACTAAGATCAGAGACCTTGGAGAGGGACTTGAAAATTTATTAATTGACTATGATTATCCCGGTAATATAAGAGAACTAAAAAACATTATTGAGAGATTAGTAGTTCTTTCAACAGATGGTAAGATAGATAAAAAATTTTTACCAGTTGAAGTTAAGAAAAATGAAAGAAATTTTACTCAAGAATTAAATTTAAAAAACGGTAATTATTCTCTTAAAAAAGCAAGAAAAAAATTTGAAGCGAAATTTATAAAAAAGTCATTAGAAAAAAATGATAATAATATAACTCAAACTGCTAAAAAGCTTAAAATCAGCAGAAGACATTTGAGTAATAAAATAAAAGAATATAATTTAAAAAATAATTAATAATATTCATTTAGTTAGTTTTTACTATTATCTAAAAATAAATTTTAAATTCCCTGTTATATAGGGAATCACTTAAAAAATAAAAAAATTATAATAGAAAATTAACTTTAAAGGAAGGAAAAACCGGTTCAGTTATAGAAAAAGAAAATACACCCACAAAAGAGTGGGTAAGATTTATTTTTGAATAAATGCGAGGGGGTTTTATTTTGAATAAAGTTCAAAAGAATTGGACAGTAATAAAACGTGATGAGAGAGAAGTAGAGTATAGTCGTCAAAAAATAGAAGATGCGATTTATAGAGCAATGGTTGAATCAGGAGAAGAAGCCACAAGAAAAAATGCCAAAGAAGTGACAAAAGAGGTTGAAAAAAGTCTGGTTGAAAATTTTTATAAAAAAGCTGAAGTACCCAAAGTTGAAGAAATACAGGATTTAGTAGAGGAAAAGTTAATGAAATCTGCTTATGTCGCAACAGCAAAAGCTTATATTTTATATAGAAGCAAAAGAAATCAATCAAGACCTAAAAGAAAAAAGGAAGAAGAAGAAAAGAAATTATTAACCAATGATTTTTTAAGCAAATATAAACATCAACCTAATCCTTTTCCTACAGAATTAGGTGAATTTATATATTATCGTACATATTCTCGCTGGTTAGAGGAAGAGCAAAGAAGAGAATACTGGTGGGAGACAGTAAAAAGAGCAGTAGAATATAATGCCTCTCTTGCCCCTACTACTAGAAAAGAAGCTGAACTTTTATATGATAATGTATATAATTTAAGAAACTTTTTAGCAGGGAGAACACTCTGGACTGCTTCTACAGAATCAAGTAAAAAATATGGGATGTCTAATTATAATTGTAGTTTTACTGTAATTGATGAATTTAAAGCATATGAAGATATCTTTTATCTATTAATGATTGGAAGTGGGGTAGGATTTCGTGTACTTCCTCGTGATGTAGAAAAACTTCCAAAAATAAGAAAAGATGTTGAGATAATTCATAAATATTATGAGCCTGTACCTAAAGAAGAAAGAAGAGAATATACTAACTTTGATTTTGAAGATAATGTAGTAACTATGAATGTAGGTGATAGTAAAGAGGGTTGGGTACAATCTGTTGAATACTATTTTAAATTTTTAGTAGAACATGATTATCGTGATATAAGTAAAATAATTTTCAATTATGATTCAGTAAGACCTAAAGGTGAAAAAATAAAAACATTCGGTGGAACAGCTTCCGGTCATCAAAGCTTAAAAAGAATGTTTACTAAAATTGATAAATTATTAAAAGAAAAACCTGATAGAGAAAAAGATAGTACCAATAGAGTAAAGCTAAAACCTATAGATGCCATGGATATTGCTAATATTATTGCTGAAAATGTTGTCTCAGGTGGAGTAAGACGTTCTTCTCAGATTTGTCTATTTAGTGAAGATGATCAGGAAATTGCTAAAGCTAAAAATGACCTATATATTCAAAAAGATGGAGAATGGCAGATAAACCCTGAAATATCACACAGACAAATGAGTAATAACAGTATTTTCTATGAAGATAAACCTGTTAAAGAACAATTAGAATGGCATGTTAAGCAGATGCGATTTAGTGGAGAACCAGGATTTATTAATACTGAAGAAGCAAAACGAAGAAGAGAGAACTTTAAGGGAGTTAACCCCTGTGGTGAAGTTCTTTTAGATTCAAAAGGGGTTTGTAATTTAACTTCTGTAAATGTATTTTCTTTTGTTGATGATGATAATAATCTAGATACAGAAGGTTTATTTCAAGCTCAAAAATTATCAGCCAGAGCAGGGTATAGAATGTCATTAATTGAGTTTGAACTTCCTGAATGGGATCATATAAATAAAAGAGACAGATTAATTGGTACTTCTCTTACTGGCTGGCAGGATATGAAAAATGCTCTTAGTTTAACTAAAGAAGAAGAAGCACAGTTATTAAAAGAATTAAGAGAAGTAGCTCATAATGCTGCTGAAGAAATTGCAAATGAAATAGGAGATTCTGAACCTAAATTAGTAACTACCATAAAACCTGAAGGTACTCAAACTCAGATGCCTACAGTTTCAAGTGGTCTTCATTATTCTCACAGTTCTTATTATATTAGAAGAGTTAGAATCTCTGCTTCTGATCCATTGGCAAGAGTATGTGAAGAGCTCGATTATCCGATTCATCCAGAAGTAGGTCATGATCCAGAAGACCCAGAAACATTAGTGATTGAATTTCCTGTAAAAGCACCTGAAGGTAAAACAAAAGGTGATGTATCTGCAATTGAACAGTTGGAGACTTATAAAATGTTCATGGAAAATTATGTAGATCATAATGCATCTATAACTGTTCATGTTCGTGATGATGAGTGGGATGATGTTGAAGAATGGTTATGGAATAATTGGGATACAGTAGTAGGCATTACCTTTATTTCTCATACTGATAGTTTTTATGATTTAATGCCTTATGAGGAAATTAGTGAAGAGGAATATAATAAACGTGTTGAAGAAATGAATAGATTTAACCCTACTTTAGTATCTAAATATGAATCTGAGAGAATAGAAAGAGAAATTGAAGATGAAGCTTGTGATACTGGAGTTTGTCCAGTAAGATAAAAAAATAACTAAAAAATCATAGTTAAAGCTTGACATCTAGAGTTATATATAGTAAAATTTATATCGGACGCAAAAAACGGAGGGATGTCCGAATTGGCTAAGGAGCCGGACTTGAAATCCGGTGAAGCCGAAAGGTGTCGGGGTTCGAGTCCCCGTCCCTCCGCCATTAATATGACAGTAATAACGTCACTTCGAGAGAAGTGGCGTTTTTTGCATTTTATGTAAACCCCCGAACTTTCCCCGAACTTTTATCTTTATTTAGTTAAAAACTTCTTCTACCTTTTTTAATTTATTAATAGAATTTTGCTGTATTGATGGGATAACATGTGAATAAGTGTCTAATGTTAATAATCATATTTTCAAAATCAATGTCATTCCAACTTAATCCTAGACTTTCATTTCGACGCATTCCTAAATACAAAGTGATAACTATAAAATTATGGATCTATTCATCATATTCTTTGGCTACATCAAGTAATTTTTAAAATTGAAGGTAAATATGATGAAATTGAATTGATGTTTAATGGACATATTGATACAATACCTGGTTTTAATATGGATTATTATCCATTTAAACCTTTTATTAAAGAGAATTCAATTTATGCTGCATCTGAGTTTTGCAATATTGTTAGAAAAGAATTACAAGAAAAAATAGAGAAAAAAAGTTAGATATTAATTGGTTATCCGACAATTAATGTTGGATTTTTTCATGGGGGAGATTATGAAGTTTGACCATTAAGAGAATTAACTGCTTCTATGATAAATGCTCCTCACAGTCTTAACAAAAATGATAATTTTGTAAAAGAAACCATATCTGCAGTTGAAAAAGTAACTTCTAAAAAAAAGGAAACAGTAGCTTTTCCAGGATGGAGTGATGCTGGAATCATAAGTAATCATACTCCTGCTAAAAGTATTATTTTAGGACCGGGTAATATTGATCAGGCTCATGCAAATATCCATTATCCCTGCTAATTGGCCAGAAAATGAATTAGTTGGAGATAAAGGAATTATTGAACCTGCTTCTGATGAAGAAACAGCTAAAAAAAGAGAAAAAGAATATGATTGTTATGATTGGTGGTTCTGTCACAAAGAAATATAAAATTTACTTAAAAAAATATTTAAATTATATTTTTATCTTAAGCTTTTTAATAGTAATGCCCTGGAGTATTTAAAACTTCAGGGCATTTTTTATGCATACTCAGTATATATATAAAAATATGCGTATAAATATTATTTATATAGTATAGATAACATTTATTTGAATCTATTTATTATTCATTATAAACTTATGTCACAAAATATTGTGAAATAAATATCTAAATATTAATTTCAGGAGGCAAAAAGTGGAAATAGCGACGAAAAAAGCAAAAAATAATTTTAGCAAAAAAAACAATTTTTTATTGCTGTTATTGGAATGGTTTTATTAGTATTATTAGGTTCATATTTAGCGAATACTGATGTTATGCTATCTATGTATTTAGTTGCTGGTTTATTATTTGGTTATATTCTAACTAGAGCAAGATTTGGTTTTGCCGGGGGAGTTAAAGAACCATATATGACCGGAAACTCAAGTCTTGCAAAAGCGTTATTATTTACTTTTGCAGTTACTATAATTGCAACAGCAGGTGTCCACTGGGGAACAATGGTATTAGATGGTGCTTCAGTTGCGGAAGTTGCAATAAAAGGAGGAGCCCATCCTGCACCAGGTAGTAATGCAGTTAAACCTCTTAATTTAGCAGTTATTACCGGCGGCTTTATCTTTGGTATGGGAATGATAATGGCCGGTGGTTGTGCATCAGGTTCTTTAACTGATGCGGGAGAAGGTGCTGTAAGATCATTTATTGCATTATTTTTCTTTGCTATTGGAGCGGTTTTTGGTCGTGGTGCAAGAGTCATCTTTGATCAATCTGCTTTAGCTGACTTTTCAACAACTGTTTATTTACCAGAAAAAATAGGATATTTAGGGGCAGTTTTACTTTCCTTTTTATTTTTATTGATTTTGTATGTAATAGTTAAAAAATATGAGGCTATGAGAAAAAAAGAAGGAAGTTATCATGAAATTGAATATAGTCCTGATCAGAAATCACTAGATGAATCAAAAGGATTCAGCCTCTTTAGTTATGAAACCTATCATAAATTTTTTGTGGAAAGATGGAATTATATAACAGGTGGTTTATTAATTGCCATAATGTTTATTTTTACAATGAACACCACTGGTACAGATTGGGGAGTTACAGGGGCATATACTTATTGGGGTATAGGAATCTTACAAAATTTAGGTATCAACTTTACTAATAGTTCTATTTATTCTGGAATCGCAGAAACAGTAAATAATGGTTTATTGTATCATGCTGGAACTTTAAGAAATGTTGGAATTATTTTTGGTTCTGCTATTGCAATGTTATTAGCAAGTAAATTCAAATTTGATTATGATTTTAATTTTTATGATGTATCGATTTATGCTTTAGGAGGATTATTAATGGGTTTTGGAGCAAGGTTTGCAAAAGGATGTAATATTGGAGCTTTATATGCAGCAATCAGTAGTTTTTCTCTACATGGCTGGTTTTTCTTAATTGCTCTTTCTTTAGGAGGGATTGTTTCTTTAATGTATTTTGAAGGGAAATTAAATATAGTACCTGACAGAAATAATAAATAACAAAATCAAAAAGAATAAGTCTATTAAAAGGGGCCAATATAAAAATTGGTCCCTTTTTCTATGTCTTTTTTGAAATATTATTAAAATATTTATGATGTTAATAATTATGAATTTAAATTATTTCTAATATTAATTACACATAAAGTATAAATGACTGAAATAAGACTGAAAGTAAATTAGTATCAAAGCTAAAGATGACTTATAGGTGACCGATAAAAGTAAAATTAATGGTATACTTTTTATAGAAAGAGAACATATATATTTTGGAGAAGGAGTAATAAGGGGTGATATAGTGATTAAGAGAATAAAAATCTTAGGTAGTTTTATTTTTTTCATTATCATATTTATTTTATTTTTTTCCTTATCACTATCTGCTCAAAATCCAGGAGTATTAAATTTTCATTCAATAAAAGCTAATGGTCAAAATCAAATAGAAATGATCACTTTAGCTTTACCTTTAATTGATGAAAATACAGAAAAAATTTTTTTAAGATTAAATAATAAATTTTTTGTTGAATCTAATGGCAGGAAAATTAATTCTGATAGTTTAAGTATTATAACAGCCAAAAAAGAACATTTATTAAAAAATAAAAATATTGAAATTCCCATTAGAGATAATTTAATTAAACATAATAATAAATTAAAGGTTTTGTTACAAATCAATATTTTAATAAAACCAGAGGATCCACCTGGAAGATATCAAAATGAATTAATAATTACCCAAAAAAACCAAAAAGGAGAATTTGTAGAAACAGAAATACCAGTTGAATTTAAAGTAGAGCCCTGGATTAAAATGTTTATAAACACAGATTTTTATGAAATTTCACAAACTGATTTTGATAATAATAATTTGGAAAGTATTATACCCGGACAAATAGAAATAAGAAGTAATTG
>DATFIM010000077.1 GCA_035270125.1 Halanaerobiales bacterium
TAGATAAATATACAGTTCAATTTGAACTAGATAAACCTTTTGGATTATTTTTAACACACCTTACCTTACCTTATGGTTTAATTGTTAATGAAGATATTGTAGACGAATATGGTGATGATTTTAGACAACATCCTGTTGGTACAGGTCCTTTTAAGTTTGTTAGCTGGGAACATGATGATCGTTTAGTTATGGAAGCTAATGAAGATTATTGGGATGGAAGACCATATGTAGATGAAGTAGTGTATAGGGTTATTCCTCAGCCACTTACTGATATTGCTGAATTTGAAGCCGGTAACCTTGATTTAACTACTGTCCCTACTGAAGAAAGAGAAAGATGGTTAGGTAATGAGGAATGGCAGCCATATATTCATACTATGGCAGAACTTTCAACATATTATTTGGCTTTAAATGGTGATTTTGAACCATTAGATGATCCAAAAGTTAAAAAAGCTATTGATTATGCAATAGATAGTCAAATGGTAACTGAATCACTTTTCCCACATTATGTAGCTGCTAATGATGCAATTCCTGAAGGAATGCCTGGTGGCGCAGATGTAGAATTTAAAGCTGATGTTGAAAAAGCTAAAGAATTATTGGCAGAAGCCGGTTATCCAGATGGTTTTGAAATGGAACTCTGGGTAAGTGATGGTAGTACTTCTGTTAGAGTTGGAGGAGTTTTACAGGCACTTCTTGGTAGAGTTGGCATAGAAGTAGATCTTATCAAAAATGACTGGAGTGTATTCTATTCTACAGTTAAAAATGGTAATGCTCCATCTTATTACCTATCATGGTGGGCAGATTATGCTGATCCATATAACTTCTTAAATGCACTTTATACAAGTGACAGAATAGTATTCAATAATGAAACTATTAATTCAATGCTTGATAAAATGGCATCTACAACTAATCAGCAGGAAAGAATTAGATTATCACAGGAAATTATTAAAATGGCAGATCAAATTGGTGACCCATATGTATATTTATATCACACAAGTTCATCATCAATAAAGCAACCATGGATTAAAGGTGAAATTTATCATCAAATGTATAATGCTGATAAATTAGTAACCTGGTGGATTGATCAAGATGTGAAAGCTGAAGAAACAAATTAATTATAGCAATAAATATAGTAAATAAAAAAGATGCGTCCTTTTTTATAAGGGCGCATCTATTTTAAGAAGGGAAAAGGAGGAAAAAATTGTGATTCAATACATACTAAGAAGATTACTCTTAATAATTCCAGTATTGCTAGGAGTTTTATTTTTAACCTTTGTTTTAATGTATATGGTTCCTGGTGATCCCGTTATAACAATGCTGGGACAACATGCTGAAGATGATATTATTAATAGAATAAGAGCAGAATTAAAATTAGATGATCCCTGGCATGTTCAATTTATTAATTATCTAAAAAGAACTTTAAGAGGTGATTTGGGGAGATCCTATATTTCAGGAGTTTCAGTTACTGATGCTCTTAAACAAAAACTTCCTAACACTCTTAAATTGGCTGTTACTGCAGTTATAGTCTCCACTCTTATGGGAGTTTTTATAGGCGTTATTTCAGCTGTTTATCAAAATACCTGGATTGATCATGCAGCTATGACATTTGCACTTTTATTTATATCGACACCAGTATTCTGGTTTGGAATGATATTAATTTATTTCTTTTCAATGACTTTAGGCTGGACTCCTATTTCAGGAATGGGAGATGGAGGTTTGAGTTTACAGCATTTAATTCTACCGGCAATTACTCTAGGTAGTAGATTTGCAGCTTTTTTAGCTCGTTACACTCGCTCAGTTATGTTAGAAGTTATTACTCAGGATTATATTAGAACAGCCCGATCAAAAGGTTTAAAGGAGAGAAAAGTTATCTTAAGTCATGCTTTGAGAAATGTGATGATACCTGTAGTTACAGTAGTAGGTATGAACTTTGCTTCTCTTTTAAATGGCTCAGTTTTAACAGAAACGATTTTTGCCTGGCCTGGTTTTGGTAGATATGTAGTTACTGCCATAAAAAAGAGAGACTTCCAGGTTATAGCAGGCTGTGTTTTAGTTGGTTCATTGATTTTTGTATTTTTTAATCTAATAGTAGATGTAATATATGTAGGACTTGATCCAAGGATCAAGTATGATTGATAAGGAGGGAAAAATCTAACATGCAAGCAAATAAAAAAGATAATAAAACTGCTAGAGATAAAAAGCCTAAAAGTTTATGGCAGGATACCTGGAAAAGATTAAAAAGAAATAAAGCGGCAATGATAGGTCTTGTAATGGTTATTTTGTTTATACTTATTGCTATTTTTGCTCCATTTTTAGCTCCCTATGATCCAAATGAAATAGATTTAACTTCTGTACTAAAAGCACCTTCTGCAGATCATTGGCTAGGGACAGATTATTATGGTAGAGATCTTACCAGTAGAATAATTTATGGTTCGCGTATATCTTTGAGTGTTGGAATTATAGTACAGACAATAGCCCTTACTATTGGTACTCTTATGGGTTCTCTTGCCGGTTATTATGGTGGTAAAGTAGATATGTTTATTATGCGGATTGTTGATATAGTTATGAGTTTTCCAAGTTTGTTATTAACAATAGCAATTATGGTTGCCTTAGGTCCGAGTTTATATAATGTGTTTTTGGCTTTAGGAGTTGTTTGGTGGACCAGAACGGCCAGAATTATTAGAAGTGAATTTATGCGAAATAGAGAAAAAGAATATGTTGATGCTGCTCGAGCTTTAGGAAATAATGATTTTATTATAATGTATAAACATATTTTACCTAATTGTATGGCTCCTCTTATTATTTCTTTTACAATGGGGATAGCATCTTCGATTATGGCTGAAGCTTCACTTAGTTTTCTTGGTTTGGGAGCTCAGGAACCTACACCAAGTTGGGGCTCTATTATTAATAATGGTTTACAATACTTAAGAACAAAACCCTGGTATTCTTTATTTCCAGGTTTAGCAATCGCCTATACAGTTCTTGGATTTAATTTACTTGGAGATGGATTACGGGATGCTCTTGATCCAAGAATGAAAAAATAATTTTAAAATGGGAAGGTGAAGATTTTGAGTAAAGAAAAGTTAATAGATGTAAGTAATCTAAAGACCCACTTTTTTACAGAAGAAGGTGTAGTAAAGGCAGTAGATGGAGTAGATTTTGAGATCTATCCTGGAGAGACAATAGGGATAGTAGGAGAATCTGGATGTGGAAAGAGTGTAACTTCACTATCAATAATGAGATTGGTAGAATCACCTCCAGGAAGAATAGTAGATGGAAGTATAATGTTTGAAGGAGAAGATATAGTAAAAAAGAAACAA
>DATFIM010000078.1 GCA_035270125.1 Halanaerobiales bacterium
ACTTCTTTTGGAGTTTGGGCTATTATGATGCCTATTGCTCTTCCTATAGTTCTAGCTACAGGTGGTAATCCATTCTTAGCTGCAGCAGCTGTTCTTTCTGGTGGTACTTTTGGTGACCACTGTTCACCTATTTCTGATACAACTATTATGTCTTCAATAGGTGCTGGCTGTGATCATATGAAACATGTAAATACACAGTTACCTTATGCTTTAACTGTGGCCAGTGTTTCAGCAGTAGCCTTCTTAATAGCTGGATTGTTGTAGTTAATAAAAATATTAAAATCCCCTTATAGTAGATAGGTTAAATAAATTCTACTCTACTAGAAAGGGGATTTTTTAATTTATTAATTTTCTTTTTCATATTATCTATAACATGAAAATTATTATTATGATGAATAGCAGGTGAAACACGATTTTTCTCTATTGCTTTAATAAAATCTTTTATATTAGTTATTTTATCTTCAAAATAACTGGCATATTTTCCTATTCTTTGAGAATTATGAGCATCACTTGCTCCTAAAGTTGGTAAATTTAATTTTTGAGCTAAATTATTAGCTTTAAAATTATTTTTATAACTTGTACTTCCGTTTAGTACTTCAACAGCAGTTAGACCAGGTAGATTATTTATTTTGCTACCAATTCCTCTATTATTATTTCTAAAGGGATGAGCACTAATGGTAATACCCCCTTTTTTATTTACATAATTAATTAACTGTTCTGCATGCATTTTCTTTTCTGGTAATTTATTTATTCCAAATACTAAAATATCTCCTTCATAGGTAAGTATTTCAGCTCCAACCAGGATTAATAAGTCAGTTTTTTTATTTAATCTATTAGCTGTTTTTTTTATTTTTTGATTTTCGTGGTTAGTAATACAGATACCATCAAGTCCAATTTTTTGAGCTTTAAAAATTACTGTTTCTAGTGAAACTTTACTATCTCCTGAATATCTATTTTCATGAATATGAGTATCTATTATCATTGCGATTTCCACCTTACCTTTTATATTATAGTTATTTATAAAGATTATAACTAAATTTTATACAAAAGTCAATTTTGAATTTTACATAATTGACAACATAAATAAATGATGTTAATATAAATATAACTTATATATTTTATAAAATAATTAAATAAATTGGTGATGATATGTTTTTGAAAATTAATAATTTGAGTAAATATTTTGCTGAACTTAAGGCAGTGGATAATTTTTCTGTTCAAATTGAAAAAGGTCAGCTTTTTTCTATTTTAGGGCCAAGTGGTTGTGGAAAAACTACAACTTTAAAAATGATAGGAGGTTTTTTAAAAGCAGATTCTGGGTCTATAATTCTTGATAATGATGATATAAGTAATAAAGAAGCTGAAACAAGACCTGTAGCAACTGTTTTTCAAAATTATGCCCTTTTTCCTCATATGAATGTAATAGAAAATATTACATATGGACTTAAATTTAAAGATATTTCTAAGACTAATGCTAGAAAAAAAGGATTAGAAATTTTAAATATGGTTGGCCTTAAAAATTATGATGAAAAAGGAATATCACAACTAAGTGGTGGTGAAAAACAAAGAGTAGCATTAGCAAGAGCTCTTATTATGAATCCTAAAGTTTTATTATTAGATGAGCCCTTAAGTAATCTTGATGCTAAGTTAAGAATTGAAATGAGAAAAAAAATTAAAGAATTACAAGAAGAGTTTGGAATAACAATGATTTATGTAACACATGACCAGGAAGAGGCCTTAAGTCTCTCTGATCAAATTATTGTCATGAACAAGGGAAAAATAGAACAAATAGGAAGTCCAAGAGAAATTTATAATGAGCCTCAAAATAAATTTGTAGCAGACTTTGTTGGTCGTGTGAATTTCATCACTATAAATGGTGAGAATGTTTTATGTAGACCAGAAAATATAGAATTAAAAAATAAGCATGGAGATATGAGGGGGGAAATAATACAAAAACAGTTTAGAGGATCTTTTACTACATATTTTATTAAGAGTGAGAAGCAATTAATTCAAGTTGATATCATGAATGATAATGATAATGACTGGCAAGTTGGGAAAAATATTTATTTAAAATTTTAAAATAAAAAGGAGAGTGAATTATGTTAAAAAATAATAAGATTATATTTGTTTTGGCATTAGGATTAATTTTATTTTTGGGGAATGTTGTTGAGGCAGAAACTTTGACTGTTGTAGGTTCTTTCAGTAATGAAGATAAGGTATTTGAAAAATTCACTGAAAAGACTGGAATTGAAATTGAATCATTAGATATGTCATCAGGTGAAGTTTTAGCAAGGCTTAAAGCTTCAGGAGGAAGACCGATGGCTGATCTTTGGTTTGGTGGTGGAGTGGATAGTTTTATTGCAGCTAAAAATGATGATTTGCTTGAAAAATATAAGTCAGCACATGATTCTTACATTCCTGCAAAATATAAAGATGAAAATCACCATTGGTATGGCCTTTATTTAGTAATAACAGGATTTATTACAAATGATCAAATTTTGGAAGAAGAAAATATTGATTTACCTACAAAATGGTCTGAACTAACTGAAAATCAATATAAAGATGAAGTATTAATGTCTAATCCAGCTATTTCAGGTACTAATTATGCTATTTTAAATTCTATTCTTCAATCTAAAGGTGAAAAAGAGGGATGGCAATATTTTGAAGATTTAAGTAAGAATATCCCTTATTTTTCTAAAAGAGGAAGTGAACCTCACAAAAAAGTATTATTAGGTGAAATTGGAGTTGGAATCACCTATATTAATGGAGGAATTATGGCTTTGCCTGAAGATAATCCTGTTTCTGTAGTCTTTCCTGAAGATGGAATTCCCTGGGTCCCAGGATGTATGGCTATATTTAAAGATGCAGAAAATGTGGATGCAGCACAAAAATTTGTTGATTGGACCCTATCTGAAGAGGGGCAAAAGTATATAAGAGATTTGAATTCTACTATAATGGTTAGAAAAGATATTTCAAAACCTGAAGTTTTAAAAGACTTTCCTTTAGATCAATTACTTGATGTTAATTTTAGTGAATTTGGAAGTAAAAGAGAAATGATAATTGAAAAATGGAATGAAAACATTGTTAAGTAAAACTAAGGTAAAAGAAATTTTTAAAGATAAGGTATCCAGATCATTGGATACCTTTTTTTATCATTTTATATTTTTTATTTTGATACTAGGAGTTTTATTATTTATTCTTTGGCCTAGTATTGCTGTTGTAAAGGAAAGTTTATATATTGATGGCAATCTTAGTTTTGAATTATATAAAAGCCTTTTTCAGGATAATGCTAAATTATTATCTAATAGTTTTTTGGTTGCAAGTTTAACTACGATATTAACAATATTTTTATCTTTGAATACAGCTTTGTATTTAAGTTATACAGGGGATAAAGTTAAAAAATTTATATTTATAATTTTACTTTTAACTATGATTTCACCACCATTTGTATCTTCATTAGCTTATATAAAGCTTTTTGGAAGAAGAGGTTTTATAACTCATAGTTTATTAGGACTTAATTTAAATACTTATGGCTGGCATGGGGTTGTTTTGATGCAGACTTTTAGTCATACCTCTTTAGCAACTTTAATTATTACAGGTGTTTTACAGGGTATTGATAATAATATTATTAATGCTGCTCAGGACTTGAAGGCAGATCTCTGGCATATTTTAAAAGATATAATAATTCCTCTTGCAAAGCCTGGAATTATAGTAGCAGCTCTATTGACTTTTGTAAAAAGTTTAGCTGACTTTGGTACACCTATAATTATTGGGGGAAGTTTTAATGTGTTAGCTACTGAAGCTTATCTTAATGTAATTGCTTATTTTAACTTACCTCGGGCTGCAGCCTTAAATGTACTTTTATTAATTCCAGCCTTATTAGCTTTTATTGTATATTGGTATTATATGAAAAATACTAAAATAGAAATTGGTAGGAATATTAAAACTGTTAATTTAGATACTAATAAATTTAAATTAACTGGATGGGTGAAAAAGGTTATAACTTTTATTACTTGGTTTTTTATAATATTTATTATCTTACAATATTTAACCATTTTCCTCTCTGCTATTACAAAATATACTAATGGAAATTTAGTTTTTACTTTAAAACATATTAAAGGCTTTAATTTAAGAGAATTAGAAAGTTTTTTTCGTAGTTTAAGATATGCTTTTATCACTGGGATAGTTGGTAGTATTATTGGTTTGCTTTTATCATATTTTATAGAAAAGTCTAAAATAAAAGGAATAAAAATAATTGATATGATAACTACTTTACCATATATTATGCCAGGTACTTTTTTTGGAATTGGATATCTTTTAGCATTTAATAATAAACCTCTTTTACTTGTGGGAACTACTTTAATTGTTCAGTTAAATTTTATTTATAGACAAATGCCTCTTGTAACTAAATCAGGAAGTGCAATATTAAGTAAAATTAATCCTAATATTGAAGAAGCTGCAAAGGATCTTGGAGCTACAAAAATGTCCATAATAAAAGATATTATAATGCCTTTATTAAAACCTGCTTTTTTGATAAGTTTTGTTAATAATTTTGCTGTAACTATGACTTCTATTGGGGCAGTTATATTTCTAATATATCCTGGTGAAAGTATTGCAACTGTAGAAATGTTTAACAATATTGAAAATGGTGATTATGGTGTTGGAGCTGTAATTGCATGTATGATTATTTTTTCTACCTTAGTAATTAATTTGATTTTTTCTAAATTTCTTTTAAAAGATGAGTAATTACTTGAAAAGAATTATTAGTTATGATAAATTTAGTAACAGAATAAATTGTAAAATAAAATAGATTAATTCAATAATGGTTTCAGATGAGTTTGATCTGAATTAAAAAGGAAAACGGTGAAAAACCGTTGCTGTAGTCGCAGCTGTAACCAGTATTATTGAATATCTTCACTGCCTTGAGTGGGAAGGAGATATTTGGATTTGCTGGGAGCCAGAAGACTTGCCATTATTGTTTGCCTCGTTATTCTCCGGCTTAGAGAAGCGAAGGTGAGCTGTGTATATTAGTTGGATAATTATATTATTTACTTTACCCAACTTGTATTATATTGAATTTAAAGCTGCCTTCCTTTGTCGGGAGGCAGCTTTTTTTAGTTTGAATTTAATTTTATTTCATAAAGGTAAAATTATAATCTTTAAAGAAATAGAGTATATAGTAAAAAGGGGAGGACATTCTAAATGCAAATAAAGTTTGCCAAAAAAAGGAATGGAGAAAAAGTTAAATTTAAAAAAGAAAAAATTGAAAAAGCTGTTTTAAAGGCAGCTAGAGCAGTCGATGTAGAAAGTGAAATTATAGAAAAAGAAATTACAAGAGAGGTTATTTCATATTTAGAAATATTTTACAAAAATGGTGGGATACCTGAAGTTGAACAAATACAGGATTTAGTTGAGAAAGTTTTAATTGAAAAAGGTTATGCAGAAGTAGCAAAAGCCTATATATTATATCGAGAGCAACATAAAAAAATAAGAGACACTAAAAATTTATTTGATGATGCAATAAATAAAATGGATGAATATCTTTCTAGAAGTAACTGGAAAGTTAATGAAAATAGTAATATGGGTTATTCTTTGCAGGGGTTAAATAACTTTATTTCTTCGGAGATAACATCTCAGTACTGGTTACAGGAAATTTATCCTAAAGAAATTCGTGAAAAACATAAAAATGGAGATTTTCACATTCATGATTTAGGTAATCTAAGTGTTTATTGCTGTGGCTGGGACTTACAAGATTTGCTTTTAAAAGGTTTTAGAGGTGTTAAAAGTAAGATTGAAAGTAAGCCTCCTAAGCATTTTAAGGCAGCTTTAGGACAAATAGTTAACTTTTTTTATACTCTCCAGGGAGAGGCTGCTGGTGCTCAGGCCTTTTCTAACTTTGATACATATTTAGCACCATTTATTAGATATGATGACCTTTCTTATAAAGAGGTTAAGCAGGCTGTTCAAGAATTTATGTTTAATATCAATGTTCCTACCAGGGTTGGATTTCAGTGTTTGTCAGAAGATACTGAAATATTAACTCCAAGTGGTTGGAAAAAATATCATGAACTAGATCAGGGGGATATTATAAAAACATTTAATGTGGAAAAAGGTTTTATTGAAAATAAAGAGATTAAGAAAATTTTTCGTCGCAAATATAAAGGAAAAATGTTTAATATAAAAAATAGAATACAAGATCAACTAATTTCTCCTGGACATAGAATGGTTAGAAGAATTTTCTCTTCTCAAAACTACAAATTAGAAGAGGTTGAAGATGTTAACAAATTAAAATCCCCTCAAATTATACCCATTGCTGCAGACAATAATATAAAAGAAATTGATTTAAATGATGAAGAAATTAAATTAATAGCTTGGATTATTTCTGAAGGGAGCTTAGAGTCTAAAGGTAATTGGAAACGGATAACTATTTATCAATCTAAAAAGAAAAATAAAGAAAAGTATAACGAAATTATTAGTTTATTAAAAATATTAAATTTTGAATTTAATACACAAGAAGGAGCTAAAAGTTTAGGAGATACAGTAACTCAGATAAGATTTAATGCAGAAACTTCTCGTAGTTTACTTGGATTTTTTGATAATGATAAAGATATAAAAAGTATTCCCAAACAATTATTAGAAATGAGCCAAAGACAAAGCAGATTATTTTTAGAAACATATATTAAAGGAGATGGTCATGAAGGGTGTAAAATTACAGTATCAAGTAAAAATATTTTACATCAATTACAACAAATTATTGTTAATTCAGGTTATGGATTTACGGTAAGTGAAAGACAGTCTTCAGGGGTAGGAAAAAAATTATTATATATAATTAAAGTAATTCGCCATAAAGATACTTATATTTCTAATATAAAAGAGGTGGATTATAAAGGTGTAATTTGGTCTGTAAATTCAGAAAATGAAACAGTTATTGCTAAAAGGAATGGAAAAGTATTTATTACTGGAAATACCCCTTTTACAAATATAACCATGGATTTAGAGGTGCCTAAATTTATGAAAGATGACCCTGTTATTATCGGTGGTGAATTTCAGGGAGAAAGTTATGGAGAGTTTCAAAAAGAAATGGATCTTTTAAATAAAGCTTTTGCAGAAGTCATGATTTCTGGAGATGCAAAAGGAAGGATGTTTTCTTTTCCAATTCCAACTTATAATATTACTGAAGAATTTGAGTGGGATAATCCAGA
>DATFIM010000079.1 GCA_035270125.1 Halanaerobiales bacterium
TTTCATCAAACTACTGATTAAAGTATCTTCATCTGAGAGAAGGCCATTAATATCTTCAATAACTTCCATTAAACCTTCATTATCATTACTTTCTATAAAATATCTGAGATAATCACCACTTATACTCCACTTATCGGCCTGAGTCTCAAATTTAGGACCATGAGCCATTTCATGAGCTATATCAAGGCGAGGCTTAGCTTCTTTTAATTCACCCTTTTCCAATAGAGCAAGGCCAATCATGTGATTGAAATCAGGATTATCTTCAAAATATTCTTCTGATTTACCGGCAGTTTCAAGCACTCTATCATAATTTCCAGCTACATAATAATCATGAACCAAATTAGTTACTAAAGCTGAATCTGCAGGAACTAACTCTCTTATTTTATCTAATTTTTCTACAGCTTCTTCTTTTTTCTGGTCACCTATCTTTTCATAAGCCTCATTCCATAGTTTATTAGCATCAATAGCCTGATCAAGAACAGCTTTCATTTCTTCTTTTTCGGCATCTTCTGCCATCGAAAAGTTTTCAACTAATAGTTGTTTCAAAAATCGAAGAGCATATACTTCTCCAGTTTCGACTAAAGGCATTAACCCATCAAAACTATTACGCCAGACTTCTAAAGCAGCAACCAGATTATTTACATCAAGTAAAGTTTCTATTTTAAAGATTATTAATTCAAAATTATTTGGTTCAATCTCAAGCCCTCTTTCAATAACATTAAAGGCTCCTTCAAAATTACCCTTAGCTTTCATAACTTCTCCCTGAGCAATAAGAAGTTGTGGGGAATCTCCTTTTTCCTCAAGTGCTTTATCAACTATATCAGAAGCTTCATCTAATTCACCATTTTGTAATAATAAATTAACAAGAGGCATTATAAATACATCTTCTAAATCTTCTTTCATTATTTTCCAGGCTTTATGTAGGTAATTTCTGGCCTGTTCAGGTTTCTTATTTTGCAGAGAATATACAGCAATTGGTAATGTGAAATCAGGATCTACCGGATAATCTTTATCTGCTTCTAAAAGAAGATTAAAAATTTCATCTGCATCATCTTCCTCTTTTATTTTTTCTCGATAATACTCTTTAGATTTTTCTGGAGTTACCTGAGCACAACACTTCTTATATTTTTTACCACTACCACAGGGACAGGGCTCATTCCTCCCAATTTTATATGATTTAGCCTGTTCATTTTTCTTATCCATATAATCTTCAATATTTGTTACTTTATCCATTTTATCAAACTCCTTTCTCCATTTTTTTTACAAGTCTATTTAACCGGTGATCTAATTTTTCTTTTTCTTCTTCAAAATCACTAAAAATAACACGTTTTTCAAGTAAAATTTCCAGAGCCTGCTGTACATAATATTTTGCTTTTTGATAATCTTTTAGTTGATGCTCATAATATTTAGCCAATTCTCGATAGGGAAAAAGTTTTCCCTGTTTATTTTCAACCATCTCATCCCAGATTAAAACTGCCTTTTCCCAATTGTCTTCTCTTTTATACTGCCAGCTCAACTTTTTAGCTATATCCTCATCTAATTTATATTTTTGAGACTTTTCTCTTGCTTCTTCCAAAAAATCAATACTTTTTTTCAATTCCTTTTTCTTTTCCCAGTGACGTCCAAGGTTATATAATTCATTAGCTGATAATTGACAGTTACGAGTATTATTATATACTTCCAAAAGATGTTTTAAAAGAATTACTAATGAAACAATATCAATTAGATTATGTTTAAAAATAGGGGCCACCAGCAGAGGATCTTTTTTTCTTAAATACTTAAAATATATCTTAGGAATTTCACTACCTGGAACATCATCACGTCTATATATATCCAAAATTTTGTTTTCTAAACTTCCCAGTGAACAGGAAGGCAGATGATTCCAGACCCTTCTTGAAATATGCAAAAGATCAAAGTGAAAATCAGCTTCAGGTTTATTCATTCGATTAAGAACAAATCTGGTTTCTAATAAAGGAAGATCAAATGTCTTACCATTAAAACTCACTAAATAATCATTAGCTTTTATAAGTTTTTTCAAATCCAATAGCAGGGCATATTCATCATCATAATCACGCATAAAATATTGTCTGACTATAAACTTATTATCTTTAAAATAACCAGCACCAATCATAAAGGGAAGAGTACCTGTTCCCCCCATCAAACCGGTAGTTTCAGTATCAATAAAAAGAAAATTGTTTAAAATATCGCTCATTTTTTTATCTTTGAATATATTTTTATCTTTTTTATTTAAAATCATTTTTAAATCAGAAAATTTATGCTCAAAAATTTCACCAATTTGATAAAAACCATGATTTCTGGCTAAATCATAGTGAACTTCTCTTTTATAAAAATCTCCACCCTCATTTTCAATAATTTCTCCAGCCAATTTTTCTTTAATAAATGAGGAGCTTACCTGATTATTCTTCTCCTCCTGAGAATTTTTTGATTTCTGATCTGTATCGAGTTTTTTCAATCTCTCTTTGATGTTCCCGGGCTTCATCATGCAGAGCCTCCTCAATTAAAATTCGGGCATTATTTTTACCATCCATACCAACTTCATTGACTGGCCCAACACAGGCAGGACAACCATCTTCACAACCACAATTATCCAGATGTTTTTCTGCTCTTTTTAATAGATCAAAATGAATTCTATATAATTTTTCACTTAAACCCAAACCTCCAGGATAAGAATCATAAATAAAAATTGTAGGTTTAGCTGTATAAGGTGATCTAACCTGAGTGGCTGAGTGAATATCATGGGGATCACACATCAAAGGTAAAGGAGCAATATTTTCTAAAAGATTTGCAACTCCCTGAAGACCACTCTCAATACCTTTCTGACCTAATTTTTCAATCATTTCTAGCGGATAACTAAACCAATAAGCAGTTGTGTGCATATCCATTTCCGGTAAATTAATATCTCCATAACCTACATTTTCATGAGTTTTAAATTTAACTTTTTTAAACATAGTTGCTTTAGCAGTAACCACAACTTCACCATATTCGACCTCTAGCTTATCAATTTCTTTTTTATCAAAATGATCAAGAACTCTCATATCTACTGCCAGATTAGCATCTGTATAATAATTAACATCTACTTTTTTTACATAAGCTTTTTTACCCTCATAATCAAGTTCTTTGACCTGATATTGATTACCTTCATGAATATAGATAGCATGAGGGTGAATAGTTGTCAAAGCAGCAAAATGATCAACTTTAGCAATAACTCTACTATTAGCAGGAGAAGTTCTATCCACTACTGCAAAATCATCTGAACTTGCTGAACGAAGACTAATATCTTCAGCTGGATAACGATCTGCCATCCAGTGCCATCTTCCCCCTTTATGACGTAAAATACGCTGATCTTCCAGATAGGATAGTATTTCTTCAGTAGTCTCCACTCCAAAATCCTCTCCGTCAGTAAAGGGAAGTTCAAAAGCTGCACATTTAATATGAGCCATTAAAATCAAAAGATTATTAGGATTAATTAAAGCACTTTCTACAGGTTTCTCAAAAAAGAAATCAGGATTTTCAATAATATATTGATCTAAAGGACTACTGGAAGCTACCAATACTGCTAGTGATCTGCTGTTTCTTCTTCCAGCTCGCCCGGCTTGCTGCCAGGTACTGGCAATTGTTCCAGGATAACCGGCCATAATGCAGACATCAAGTTGGCCAATATCTATTCCAAGTTCTAAAGCATTAGTACTAACAACACCAGTTATATCACCACTACGAAGTCCTTTTTCTATTTCTCTTCTTTCACCGGGTAAATAGCCACCACGATAACCTCTAATATCCTGAGTGCCAAATTTATCCTGCAAATAGGAAAGTAAAATTTCTGTTCTCAATCTACTTCTGGCAAAAATTATTGATTTTATATCATTTTCTAAAAAAATCCTTGCAATTTTTTCAGCTTCAAGAACATAACTTCTTCTAATTCCTAATTCTCTATTTACCACTGGTGGATTATAAAAAACAATATCTTTTTTTCCCTGAGGTGCACCATTTTCATCTATTAATTTTACCTGATCACCAATCATTTTTTCCGCAAATTCTACTGGATTGGCAATAGTAGCAGATGAAGCTATAAATTGAGGATCAGAGCCATAAAAATTACAGATCCTCTTTAATCTCCTGATTACATTAGCAACATGACTGCCGAAAACTCCTCGGTAATTGTGGATTTCATCAATAACCACATATTCCAGATTTTCAAATAATTTAATCCATTTTGTGTGATGAGGTAAAATACCGGTATGAAGCATATCTGGATTGGTAATTACAATATGACCTGCTCTTCTTATACTTTTACGAGCATTAACTGGAGTATCACCATCATAAGTGTATGTTTTTATTCCCTCATCCAGTCTCTCAATAAGATCATACAACTCAGTTAATTGATCCTGAGATAGAGCTTTGGTAGGAAATAAATAAAGAGCACGGGCATTATCATCTTTTAAAATAGTATCCAGAACTGGCATATTATAACAGAGAGTTTTTCCTGAAGCAGTTGGAGTAACAACTATTAAATTATCTCCATTATCAACGATTTCATAAGCTTCCCCCTGATGAGAGTAAAGTTTTTTTAGTCCTTTTTCTTTTAGTACTTCTTTTAATTCAGGAGAAATTTTAGAAGGAAATTGTACATAATCAGCTTCTTTTTCAGGAATTGTCTCCCAGTTAGTTATTTGGCCACTATATTTATTTTCTTCTTTTAAATAAGAAGCTATTTGAGAAAGATTCATTTTATCAACCTTTCATTTTCTTATATACCATAGTTATTATATTATTATAACATATAAAACTTGATTTTTTAAAAATCACTTTCTGACATAATAATTTTCATCTTTAAATTTTGTTCTAACAATTTTTTCTTCATCTATAAGTTTTTCAACTTCTTCCCAATCACTACTACATTTCTTGATCAACTCTTCTACTGCTTCTTCTTTTAAAGGATGAACTGAAGTAATATTCAAAAGATCTTTTCTGAGATCTCCAGTGCTAGAAAACTCATTACCTTCATACCCAATTAGATACTCTGTTTTAATTCCTTTTTCCTTAAAAATTTGGACTGCCATATTTATTTTTTCAGGTGAAGGACCTTCTATTCCTTGCTTAGCCGGAGGGCGAGTAGGTATGGCAACATAGGAACTGTCTGTATTTAATTCAGCTATAAAATTAGCTATTTTTTCTAATTCATCTCTTTTATCATTTATTCCTTTAACTAACATCGTTTCAGTTAAAAATTCCCCTTCAAATTCTTTACTGAATTTTTTCATTCCTTCCTGTATTTTTGATAGATTTAATTTTCCCTGAGGTCTATCAACCTTATGCCATATTTCTTCACTAAAAGCATCACATTTTAGAGAAACCCAATCTGCATTTTTTAACTCTTCTCGCACTTCCTCTCTGGCAATTAAAGAAGCATTACTGATAACAGCAGTTTTAATTCCTGTTAATTCTTTAATCATTTTTAATGACTTACCCAAATTTTTATCAAGAGTAGGTTCTCCATCAGCCACAAAAGTAATATAATCAAGTTTCTCTTTTCGTTTATCTAAATTTGCCAGTGTTTCTTTTAATTCATTTTGTAAATCTTCAACAGCATAAAACTCTTCTCTCTCAATTTGCATTTTTTCAGTTATTCCAAGTTGACAGTAAACACAGGAATAACTACAGGTTTTAGGTCGAACATTATTAATCCCCAAACTCTTTCCCAATCTCCGGGAAGGGACAGGACCAAAAATTCTCATCTTTATCACTCCATAGTTTATTTATATTGTGAAATAGATTTTCTATATACAATTATACTCTTATTGAGAAAGAATATCAATTTTCTTGACATTAAATAAAAATAAACCCTATGGCCTATGCAGTTGATGGTCTTCGAAATATAATGTATAATAGTCCTGAGGTAAATGCAATGACAACTTTTAATATTAAAGAATAAAAAGAAAGGATGTATTCTCATGAAAAATCCAGTAAAAAAAGTAGCTGCTATTCATGACTTATCTGGTTATGGTAGAGCTTCTCTAACTGTTATTATTCCTATACTTTCAACTATGGGAATTCAGGCCTG
>DATFIM010000080.1 GCA_035270125.1 Halanaerobiales bacterium
CATATGTTTACAATGGTGCTATAATCATAATTAGTGTATTACTCAAAAAATAAGGAGTTGATTATTAATGAAAGTAATTATGCCGGTTAAAAATGATAATGGTTGGGAAGCTGAATTAAATCCTAGATTTGGTCGAACACCGTTTTTTGCAGTAGTTAATATTGAGGAAGAAGAATTAGAATTTATAAATAATACAGCTCAAAATGCTCCAAGTGGAGCTGGAGTAGAAGCAGCTCAAATTGTTGCTGATCAAAAAGCAGATTTAATGTTTACTCCCAATGTAGGACCTAGAGCTTTTTCTGGATTAGAAAGATTGAATATGAAGATTTATTTAGCAAATGGAACTATTAAAGAAGCAATAGAAGCTTTTAAAAATGATGAGCTTGAAGAGGTAAGTGAACCAACCAATGAAGCACAACATGATCATTAAAAGGGTGATAATATGAATATAACAGTACTCAGTGGCAAGGGAGGAACAGGTAAAACTACTGTTTCTACAAACCTTGCTCTTTCTTTGGAAAATGTTCAGTTAATGGATGCTGATGTGGAAGAACCTGATTCATATATTTTCATTGAACCAGATTTTAAAAATGATTATATTCCTGTAAATAGAAAAATACCTGTAGTAGATCAGGAGACCTGTACAGGTTGTAGAAAATGTGTTGATTTTTGTGAATATAATGCTTTAGCTATGATGTTAGATGAAGTTATGGTTTTTCCTGAGATATGTCATAGTTGTGGTGGTTGTGAAATAGTATGTCCTGTAAATGCAATAACTGAAAAAGATAGAGAATTAGGGAAATTAAAATATGATAAGAATGTAGGAGATAGAAATATTGAATTCTGGCAGGGTGAAATGAACATAGGAGAAGAAAGTTCTACTCCTGTAATTGAAGCCTTAAAAGAACACATAAATGATAAAAAAACAACAATCATTGATGCTCCTCCAGGAACAACCTGTCCTACAATAGAGGCAACAGTAGATAGTGATTTTGCATTACTTGTTACAGAACCTACTCCTTTTGGACTAAATGATTTAGAAATGTCTGTAGAAGTTATGAGAGAAGTAGGGATTCCTTTTGGAGTTATAATTAATCGATCTGAAGAAGGGGAAGATGATTTAATAGAAGAATTTTGTGAAAAAGAAGATATTAATATAATGATGAAAATACCATTTGAGAGAAAAATCGCCGAGTTATATTCTGATGGGATTCCATTTGTCAGAGAATTAAAAGAATGGGAAGAAAAATTCAAAGAATTATTTTTAGCAATAGAAGGTGAGATAAATGAAGAAAATAACAGTAATTAGTGGTAAAGGAGGTACAGGAAAGACAACCCTCAGTGCTAATTTTTCAGCTTTAGCTAAAAATCATGTTATTGCTGATTGTGATGTAGATGCTCCAAATATGCATCTTCTTTTAGAACCTCATGTAGAAAAAGAAAGAAATTTTAGTGGAGGTAAAATAGCAGTTAGGGATGCAGAAAAATGTACAGATTGCGGTCTTTGTTATGAAAAATGCAGATTTAATGCAGTTAATGAGGATTTTTCTATTAATCCAGTAAAGTGTGAGGGATGTAGTGTTTGTGCAGAAGTTTGTCCAGTAGATGCTATACATATGGAGGCTGCACTTACCGGGCAACTTTATGAGTCTCAAACTAAGTATGCTCCTATGATTCATGCCCGTCTAAAAGCTGGTGCAGAAAATTCTGGTAAATTAGTAAGTGAAGTTAGAGATAAAGCTGAAGAAAGAGCAGAAAAAGAAGGCAAGGATCTTGTGATTGTAGATGGTTCTCCAGGGATTGGTTGTCCGGTAATTGCCTCTTTAAATGGAGTGGATATGGCCCTGATTGTTACTGAACCTTCTAAATCCGGACTTTCTGATTTAAAAAGAGTTGTAGAAATGATAGAACATTTTGATTTGCAATCAAAAGTAATAATAAATAAATATGATTTAAATGAAAAAATGGCTGATAAAATAGAAGAGTTTTGTAATAAACATGATCTTGAAGTTATGGCCAGAATTCCTTTTTCTCCTGTTTTTGTTGATTTATTAAGAGAAGGGAAAATTCTGGTAGAAGAAAAGAAAGATTCTGACATCGCAAAAACTATAGCCTCTCTCTGGAATGAAATAATTGATGCTCTTAATTAAATAAATCAATTTATTTGGTTAAAGTTATAAAGCAGTTGACTTTTTTATTAATAACTGTTATCATTTGATTAAGAGTTATTAATATTAATTAAATTTTAAAAGGGAGGAATTTAAATGTTAAAAGTCGGCGAAAAAGCACCTGAATTTTCAGCACAAGCTTATC
Source organism: Halanaerobiales bacterium (assembly GCA_035270125.1). Lineage (NCBI taxonomy): Bacteria > Bacillati > Bacillota > Clostridia > Halanaerobiales > Halanaerobiales bacterium. The sequence continues at coordinate 2,314 of DATFIM010000080.1, forward strand.
ACGATGGAGAATTTAAGAAAGTTAGTTTAAATGATTATGATGATCAATGGAGAGTAGTTTGTTTCTATCCAGGCGATTTTACTTTTGTCTGACCAACTGAACTAGCAGCAGTTGCTGCTAAGTATGATGAATTACAGGATCTTGGAGTAGAAGTTTTAGCCATTAGTACTAATAGTCACCAGGTTCATAAGATGTGGCAGGAAGCAGAATTATCAAAGATGGTTGATGGTGGAGTTCCTTATCCTATGCTATCTGATACTAGTGGAAGAATAGGTAAAAAATATGGAGTATATAATGAAAAAGCAGGTGTTGATGTAAGAGGCCGATTTATTATTGACCCTGATGGAGTTCTACAGGCTATGGAAGTTCTAACACCTCCAGTAGGCCGTAATGTATCTGAACTTATCAGACAGGTCAAGGCTTTCCAGCATGTTCGTAAGACCGGAGAAGCAACACCTTCTGGTTGGACTCCAGGCAAGAAAACACTTAAACCTGGACCAGAGTTGGTAGGTAAGGTCTGGAAAGAATGGAAGCCAAGTGAAAACTACGAAGATTAAATTCCTTAATATAAAAATAATTTAAAATAACAATAAATTTAATTTAGAAAGACCTGGCTGCTGAATAAGTGGTCAGGTTTTATTTTTATTAAATAACTTTATTTTTATAGGAGGGAAATTTCAAAAGATATAGAATTTAATATTAGGATAGATAGGGAGGTATAAAAATGGATAATAAGAAGTTTATATATATTTTTATTTTATTAGCAATATTAATTTTACCATTATTTATTAGTCAAAATGTTTATGCAAAAGAATATGAAATTTCCAATTATGATATAAATATAGAAGTCACAAAAAATGGAGATTATTTAATAACTGAAAAAATAACTTACAATTTTTTAGAAGGAAAATTTTCTAATGCCTATCGAGAAATAAGTAATAGTGGTTTGAAAAATTTAGAATTTATTTCTTTAGATGGAGTTTTTACAAGTATTAAAAATAAGAGGGTTGAGGAAAATGGTAATAGTTTAAAAGTAAATTGGTCTTATCCTGAAACTGATAAGAATGCAGAATTTATTTTAAAATATCGTTCAAACAAGGTCCTCTCTTCTAAAGAAAATAAAAATATTATAGATTTTAAAGTTATTGAAGGAGGGTGGGAGGTACCTCTCAAAAATATTGATATAAATATAGATTTCCCTCAAAGAGTTTCTGGAATTTTAGTAGCACCCAAAAAAGACATAGAAACTCAAGATGGATCAGCAGTAAAATTACATATTGATAGTCTTTCAGCAAATGAAAGTTATAATATTTCTATTAAATTTGATAAAATTATTGATACTAATTATCCTGAAGAAAAATCGCCATATTTTTGGCCTCTGATTATTGGAACAATATTAGGTATAGCAGTAATTATTTTTACTATAGTTAAAGAATATCAAAACAAACCTGTTTCTAAAAGATCAGATATTGAATTATCTAAATTAAATTATTTAGAAATGGCAAATCTTTGTTATCCAAAATCAGGTGAAAAAAGAAAAGGAATTATCAGTGAGATTTTTTCTCTTGCTCAAAGAGGGAAAATTAAACTTATAAGTAAATTAGATAGTGGATTTTTTGGAAGTAAAAAAGCAGAAATAAAGGTAGATATTTTATCTGAAGAAGGTCTTAATGAACTTGAACAGGAAATAATTAATTCTCTAAAAGAAGAAGATAATTTAAAGGAATTTTTACAAAAACCTAAGGCAAGTAAAAAAGCAATGGATATGACACGTCAGAATTTAAAAGATCTAGGATTATTTAATAATAAAGCTGGCCAAACAAGAATTACTGATATTTACTTAGGGGTTTTGACTTCTATTCTGGGGATTGCCGGTATTATTCTTGCTCCATTTTCCGGATACCCATCAATAAGTGGAATAGGACTTTTCCTTTTATTATTGGGAATTGGAAGATTCATCAAATCAGCTTTGGTTCCAATGCTTTCATCTGAAGGTTTAGATTCACAGCAAAGTATTGAAAATATTTTAGATAAGAAAAAAGAGGAGTTTGAAAAATTATTGGATAAAAATCCTAATAAAGCTATTGAATTATTTTTTGATGAGATAAGTTACATTATTCTGCATAAAAAATTCAGGCAGGGTAAATTTAAAAAGTATAAAAAGAAATTGAAAAGGGCTGATAAATTTGAAAAACCACAATGGATAGAATTTGATATGTCAGATCTTGATGAAACACTAGATGCTCTTGAGGTAGTAGAAATAATTGATTATGTACTTCTAAGTACTATTTTTATTGTCAACTCTACTGCTGGTACTACTGGAGCAACAGGTGCCGGTGGTGGAGGCGCTGGCGGTGGAGGAGCAAGTTGAGAATAGATGGCCGGGAGCAAAACCGGCTATTTTTTTATTTGCCAGACGAACAAATGTATGATAAAATTTAGTTAAAATCAAGTTTCTTAAGGAGGTTAATCATGGAACTGGGAAATAAACTGGAAATATTAACAGAGGCAGCTAAATATGATGCTTCCTGTTCCTCAAGTGGTAGTAACCGAAAAAACACAGGAGGTGGAATTGGTAATTCAGCGAGGGGTGGAATTTGCCACAGCTGGTCTGATGATGGAAGATGTATATCTTTATTAAAAATTTTATTTACTAATTATTGTATATATGATTGTGCCTACTGTATAAATAGAAGCAGTAATGATCTACCAAGATCTACCTTTACTCCCCAGGAAGTGGCTAAACTTACTATTAATTTTTATAAAAGAAATTATATTGAAGGACTGTTTTTGAGTTCAGCAATACATAAAAATCCTGACTATACAATGGAACAGATTTTAAAAACAGTTCAATTATTAAGAGAAAAATATAACTATAATGGTTACATACATCTAAAAGCTATTCCAGGTGCTGATTATGAACTTATAAAAAAAGCAGGTGAGTATGCAGATAGGATGAGTGTAAATATTGAATTGCCATCAAGATCAAGTTTAAATGATCTTGCTCCTCAAAAAAAGCCGGAAGATATTTTAAGACCTATGAAAAAAATAGGTGAAGGAGTAAAAGAAAATAAGCTTGCTAAAAAGAAATATAATAATGCTCCTAATTTTGTACCTGGAGGACAAAGTACTCAATTAATAGTAGGAGCAAGTCCCGAAACAGATTATCAAATTTTGAAATTATCGGAAGGGTTATATAATAAATTTAATTTAAAAAGAGTTTATTATTCTGCATTTATACCAATTGGTGATGATAAAAAACTACCAACAGTTAATCAACCTCCTTTAGTAAGAGAACATCGTCTTTATCAAGCAGATTGGCTTCTTCGTTTTTATAATTTTGAAGCAGATGAACTATTAGATGAAAATCATTCTAATTTCAATGTTGAACTTGATCCTAAGGCTGATTGGGCAATTCATCATCTGGAAAAATTTCCTGTTGAAATAAATGAAGCTTCTTATAATAAACTGTTAAGAGTCCCAGGAATAGGACCTAAATCAGCAGG
>DATFIM010000081.1 GCA_035270125.1 Halanaerobiales bacterium
ATTTAGAAGAACTACATATGTATGATGTTTATACACCTCTTATAGAGGAAGTAGAAATGGAAATTCCTTATAATGAAGCAGTTGAAAAAGTTAAGAAAGCATTAAAACCTCTTAAAAACAAGTATTTACAAAATTTAGAAAAAGGTTTTAAATCAGGATGGATTGATGTATATGAAAATAAAGGAAAAAGATCAGGTGCATACTCATCTGGTTGTTATGGTGTTCATCCCTATGTAATGCTAAATTATAGTGAAAATATTAGTGATATGTTTACATTAGCTCATGAAATGGGACATGCTCTTCACACTTATTACTCAAATAAAAATCAACCTTTTGTTTATTCAAGTTACAAAATATTTGTAGCTGAAGTCGCTTCGACTTTAAATGAATCTCTTTTAATCCACTATCTATTAGAAAATACTGATGATTTGGATAAAAGGAAATATCTAATAAATCATTATCTAGAACAATTTAAAGGAACAGTTTTCAGACAAACAATGTTTGCTGAATTTGAAAGAGATATTCATAATAAAGTAGAAAACGGAAAACCTTTAACCTCAGATTTATTAAATAATATATATCATAAATTAAATGAAAAATATTTTGGGGATAAAATGATTATTGATGAAAAAATTAATAGAGAATGGGCGCGAATTCCTCATTTTTATTATAATTTCTATGTATATAAATATGCTACAGGTTTTTCAGCAGCTGCAGCTTTATCTCAAAAAATTATTAATGAAGGAGAATCAGCTGTAAAAAAATATTTAGAGTTTTTAAAGAGTGGTAATTCTGATTACCCTCTTAATGTTCTAAAAAAAGCAGGAGTAGATATGACTTCTCCTAAACCTATTTCGACAGCTCTTGGTATTTTTCATGATTTAGTAAATGAATTAGAGGAATTAAGTAATTAATAAACAGAAAAGTAATCAATTAACTCCCCATTAATTAGTGGGGAGTTCTTTCACTTAAAAATTCTAAAGTTTTATTAACACATATTTCTTTCTTTTCGCTATTACATATTACATGTTTTGCCTTTTCAAAAATATATATTTCTTTATTAGATGAACTTATTTTTCTTTTGATTTTTCGGGAAGAACTAATAGGTACTAACTTATCAGCTTCAGAAGCTAAAATTAGAGTTGGTACTGTAACTTTTGCTAAATTTTTTTTTGTTAATTTCATAATCTTTACTAATTCTGCTATTTGAGATGTGTAATGATAAAGATGATAATTTCGATGATAAAATTTTTCTTCTTTGTCTTTTGAATTTTTAATTCTTTCTAAACCTGTTTTTTGTTTTATTTTTGGTAAAAAATATTTTAAAATTGGGGTTAATTTATCAAAAGGATTATAAGTATTTAAAGCAGGAGAAATAGTAATTAATTTATTAACTTCAAATTTTGCAGCAATCAATAATGATATTAAACCTCCCATTGATAAACCAATAACAGAAACACTATCATAATCAGATTTTAATTCTAAATAACTGTCATAACTTTTTCTTAACCAATCATTTGCTGAACTTTCTTTAAAATCTTTAGTGTTTGTTCCATGTCCAGGTAAACGTGGAACATATATAGTATAATCGGTATTTTCATATATTTTATCAGCTAAGTATTTCATTTCATAGGGTATACCGGTAAAACCATGTATTAATAAAATAGCTTTATTACCCTGATTTTTTAAAAATATATCTTTTCCTTTTTCAAAGATAACTGTCTGAGGATCAATGTCAATATCATTCATATAATGTTTCCTCCTAGATAATAGAATATATTTTAAATTTCTATGAAAAACTAATAAATCCTGCAAATAATAAAGAGGTGAATAAAATTAATAATAATAATAATATTGAAAGCAGAGAAAACTTAACATTCAAACAGGCAATTATTCCTGTAATAACAATGGCTTTTTTTATCTTAATGTCTGTAACTTTTTGGAAAGTTCCCATTCAATTAGCATTGTTTTTTGAAATTTCTTTTACAATATTATTGGCCTTAATTTGGGGTTATCGCTGGAAAGAAATTGAAGCAATGCTTTTTTCTAGTTTTGAAAGTATTGGGAATGTAATATTAATATTATTTTTAATAGGTATGATGATTGGGGTCTGGATTGGAATTGGAACTGTTCCAACTATGATATATTATGGATTAAAGGCTATTAATCCTAGATATTTCTTTGTTTTAAGTTTTATTATAACTTCTGCTGTTTCTATGGCTGTAGGTACAGCAATTGGTACTGCAAGTACAATAGGTCTTGCATTAATAAGTATTGCTGAAAGTTTAGGTTTAAATATGTCAATAGCTGCTGGTTCAATTATATCTGGTTGTTATGTAGGAGATAGAATGTCTCCAGTATCATCTATTGCCAATATTACTGCAAATAGTGCAGGAGCTAAGTTAACTGGAATGATAAAAAAGATGATTTATACAATAATACCACCTTATATTTTATCATTAATTATTTATTTTTTGATTGGATATTTTGGAAATTATGATAATTTAGCTGTAGATTTCACAAAAATGACATCTATATTACAGGGACATTTTAATATATCAATTTTTATGTTGTTACCACCACTTTTGATTATTGTTTTAGCAATAATGCAATTACCAACTATTTTAAATCTAATAATTAATATTTTTGCTTCACTTGTATTAGGGATATTTTTTACCGGTAGAACATATACAGAATTATTAAATATTATGTTTTCAGGTTTTAGTGATATGACCGGTGTTGAATTTATTGATAATATATTATCTCGTGGTGGGTTGACAAGTATGTTAGAATTAGTATCTTTAATTATTTTTGCTGTAATTTTAGGAGGGATTTTTGAAAATTTAGGTATATTAAATAGTTTATTAAATAGACTTATTAAAAATTTAAATTCAAAGTTTCATTTAATAGCTGTAACCATGGCCTCCAGTGCTATTTCAGCTATATTGGGTTGTAACCAATTTTTAGCTGTATTTTTACCTGCAAGAATGATGATTAAACAATATGATAAGGCAAATATTTCAAGAGAAATATTGGGGAGAAGTCTGGGAGATTCAGGACTTATTTTATCTCCATTAATTCCCTGGAATGTAAATGCTTTAATGATGACCGCAGTTTTGGGGGTAAGTACTATTAAATATTTTAGATTTTCGTTTTTACCTTTATTACTTCCATTAAGCAGTTTAGCATTTGCATTTTTTACTAATAAAAAAATAAAATAGTTTAAAAGTTATTAAAGGTTATAAAAAACTTTTCTAGAAAAATATAGATGGGAGTAAATAAAAATTTTTAAAGGAGGCTTATTAAATATGTTAAAAGATTTAAATAATAGAATAGAAGAAATGAGAGATAATATTATTGCTACTACTCAAGAACTTGTTAGAATAAAAAGTGTACAGGATACTCCAAAAGAAGGTAAACCATTTGGAGAAGGAGTTAATAAAGCTTTAGAAGCAACTTTAGAAATAGCAAAAAATATGGGATTTGAAACTGGTAATATAGATGGCTATGCTGGGTATGCTGAAATGGGGCAGGGAGATGAAATGTTAGGTATTCTCTGTCATTTGGATGTAGTTCCTGAAGGAAGTAACTGGTCTTATCCCCCATATGCAGCTGAAATACATGATGATAAAATTTATGGTAGAGGTACTATTGATGATAAAGGACCGGCAGTAGCAGCTCTATATGCTATGAAAGCTGTTAAAGATTCTGATATTACTTTAAATAAAAGAGTTAGAATAATATTTGGTACTAATGAAGAAAGTGGCTGGGGAGGAATGGATTATTATTTAGAAAATGCCGAAGTTCCAGACTTAGGTTTTAGTCCTGATGCAGAATTCCCAGTAATCCATGCAGAAAAAGGCATCCTTATTTTTAAATTAAAAGAAGAATTTGAAAGTGTAGATAATAAGGGTACTGTTAAAGTAAAAAGCATAAAAGGTGGTAATGCCCCTAATATGGTTCCTGATCATTGTGAAGCAGAATTAGAAGGAAATTATCAGCAAATAAAAGAAAAATTAAATGAATTTTTAACTAAAAATGATTATGATATGAGTCTGGAAAAAAATGATGATTTAGTATTACTTAAATCAGAAGGTGTTTCAGCACATGGAAGTATGCCAGCTGATGGTCAGAATGCTATTTCGCAATTAATGACATTTTTGGGGACTTTAGATCTGGGTGAAGATGATATAGCTGAATTCATTTCATTTTATAATGATAAAATTGGTATGGAATATTATGGCCAATCAATTGGATGTGGATTTGAGGATGAAGTTTCCGGTAAGTTAATTTTCAACGTAGGAGTAATTGATCTTTCATCTAAAAAAGGAGAAATTACAGTAAATATTAGATATCCAGTAACTAATAAAGCAGAAACCGTATATAGTGAAATAAAAGATAAACTTAATAAAGATATTGAATTAGAAGAAACTCAGGCTAAAGATCCTCTTTATGTTGAAAAAGATGATCCATTAGTTAAAAACTTGATGGAAGTTTATAGAGATATAGTAGGAGATGAAGATAGTGAGCCAATTGCTATTGGGGGAGGAACATATGCAAGAGCCATTGAAAAAGCAGTTGCTTTTGGACCTCTTTTTCCTGGACAGATAGAATTAGCCCATCAAAAAGATGAATATATTGGAATACCAGAATTAATTCAGAATGCTAAAATTTATGCCGGAGCTGTTGCAGCATTAGCAAGTGAAAATAAATAATAAAAAATAGCCCCCATAAATTGGGGGCTACAAATTGTCTTTTTTATAAATTAATCGGATAGTTCTGATAAAACGTCGGCCATTTTATTTATTTCTTCAGCAGCTTCATTTAATTTATTAGTTAATTCTTTTTCATTTTTATTAAATGATTCCATTTTTTCACTCATTTTTTCAATATTTTCTCTTGTATTTTCAGTAGAATCATTTAACTTTTCAATAAAATTAGTAATTTCTTTAACTGATTCACTTGTTTCATCAGCTAAATTTCTTATTTCATTGGCAACTACATTAAATCCACTTGTGTTTTGATCAGCTCGAGCAGCTTCAATAGCTGCATTGAGACCTAGCATTTTAGTTTGTTCAGAAACATCTTTGATAAATTTAACGATTTTGTTTGTTTTATTTAGATTTTCTTTACTATCTTCTGAAGCTTTTGTTAATTTTTTAGTTGTGTCATTAAGGTCTTTGATATTTTGACGATTAATTTGACTTACTTCCTTGATAGTACTACTAATATCAACCGCCAGATCAGAAAGGTTTTCTGCTTCATTTTCTATTTTATTAATCATTTTTTCTCTTGAATTAACAATTTTAAATATGATATGAGAAGTTTCATAATCAATTACTTTTGTTTTATTATCAGCATTTTCTTTTATTAGTTCTGATAATTTTTTATTTCCTGTAACTTCAAGAATTATTTTTTCACCTTTTTTATTAATTAATTTTTTAAAATCATCATAAAAAGGAATATTTTTTTCTTTTGCTAATTTTATACCAGGAGCATTTGCATCTTTGTCACAAATTCCAATGATTTCTATATCTTCCATACTAATAAAAGTATTTAGAATAGATGTTCCACCTTCGCCAGCACCAATAATTCCTATTTTCAACATTAAAATTCCTCCATTATTAATTAAATTTGAATAAAATTTATTTATACCATTATTTATTTTCTATAAAGTTATTTAAAACCCTTTAATTTAACAAAATTTATTTATTTTTATTAAGATAAGTCATTTTTCAAAAAAAATTATGAGGTGATATAAAATGAGTAATAAATTAAATAATGAAATGAGAGAAAAAGCTAAAGATTTGATCAGATTTATTAAAGAAAGTCCAACTGCTTTTCATGTAGTTGAAAACTCAGCTCAATTATTAAAAGAAAACGGATTTAAAGAATTAAATTTCAGTGATAAGTGGGATTTAAATAAAGGAGAAAAATATTTTGTCAAAAGAAATGAATCTGCTATAATTGCATTTACAATAGGTACAGGAGATTTAACTAAAAAAGGATTTAAATTAATTGGTGCCCATACAGATAGTCCTAGTTTTCGAATTAAACCCAATCCAGAAATTTTAGAAGAAGATAGATATCTTAAATTAAACACTGAAGTTTATGGAGGACCTATACTTAATACCTGGTTTGATAGACCACTTTCCCTTGCAGGAAGAGTTAGTTTAAAAACTGACAATCCACTTGAAATAAATTCTAAGTTAATTAATTTAAATGATCCATTACTTACTATACCTAATTTAGCTATTCATATGAATAGAAAAGTAAATGAAGGAGTAGAATTAAATAAACAAAAAGATGTTTTACCACTGTTAAGTTTGGTTGAAGAAGAATTTGAAAAGGAAAACTTTTTGATAAAAGTACTTGCAGATGAACTTGAAGTGGAAAAAGAAAAAATTGTCGATTTTGATTTATTTTTATATGAAACAAATGCTGGTACAATTACTGGTTTAAATGATGAATTTATTTCTATAGGTAGACAGGATGATTTGGCTATGGCTGAAGCTGGTTTAAAAGCTATTGCTAATTCAGAAATACAAAAAGCAAGTAATGTTTTAGTTTTATTTGACAATGAAGAAATAGGTAGTGCTACAAAACAGGGAGCAAATTCACCTATGCTAAGTCATTTATTAGAAAGAATAGTTGAAAATTTGGGTGGAAAAAGAAGCTCATATTTTCAAACACTTGCCAATTCTTTTATTATTTCTGCTGATATGGCCCATGCTGTTCATCCTAATTATAGTGATGAACACGATCCTACTAATAGACCAACAATAAATAAAGGGCCAGTACTTAAAATAAATGCAAATCAAAGATATACTTCAGATAGTGTATCTGGTGGAGTATTTGCTTCATTATGCGAAAAGGCAGATATTCCTTATCAAAAATTTGTAAATAGATCTGACAAAAAAGGTGGTTCAACTATTGGACCTATTTCTGCAACCCAACTTGGGATAGATTCTGTGGATATTGGTAATCCCTTATTAGCAATGCATTCTATAAGAGAATTTGGAGGAGTTAAAGACCACTATTATGTAAGTGAATTATTTGAAAAATATTATAATATGTAATTTTAATAATAGGGAGAGGATATAGATGGAAATAAATTTTTCAAATTATGTAGAACGAAAAGGAAGTAATTCAGTTAAATGGGATATGCTATCAGAAACATTTGGAAAAGAAGATTTATTGCCAATGTGGGTAGCTGATTCAGATTGGCCTACTTCTCCTTCAATAATTAAGGCAATAAAAAATAGAGCAGACCATGGAATTTTTGGTTATACTTTTCCTGATCAGAAATTAAAAAATATTATAGTTGAATGGGTAAAAAAGCATTATGATTGGAATATAAAAAAGGAATGGATTGTATTTAGTAATGGAGTTGTCCCTTCTTTAAATATTGCTGTTCAGAGTTTTACTAACAACGGAGATGAAGTTATAATTCAACCTCCAGTATATTATCCTTTTCGTTCAGCTGTAGAAAATAATGGTGCTATAGTTATTAATAATCAATTAAAAAATGAAAATGGTAATTACAAATTTGATATAAAAGATTTGAAAAATAAATTAAAAGATTCTCCGCGAAAATTATCAAGAACAAAATTATTGATTTTATGTAGTCCTCACAATCCTGTAGGAAGAGTATGGGATAAAGATGAACTAGAAGAATTAGGAGAAGTTTGTATGGAAAATGATGTTAAAATATTATCTGATGAAATACATGCAGATTTTGTATATGGAGATAAAAAACATACACCTATTGCTTCCTTGAATAATGAATTGGGCCAAAATACTCTCACTTTTATGGCCCCCAGTAAAACTTTTAATATTGCCGGTTTAAATTCGTCCTTTGTAATAATTGAAAATGAAAAATTGAGAAAAGAATTTATGGTAAATAAAAATGGTCTGGTTGGTACTGGAAATATTTTTGGTTTAGTGGCAATGAAAGCTGCCTATCAAAATGGTGAAGAATGGTTATCTGACCAGTTAAGTTATCTAAATCAAAATATGAAATATGCTGTTAATTATATTAATAAGAATATACCTGGAATAATTGCCAGAAAATCAGAAGGTACTTATTTACTCTGGTTGGATTGTACAGGACTGGGATTAAATGATGAGCAATTAGCAGATTTTTTTGTTAATCAAGCCAATCTTGCACTTGATCCCGGGTTATGGTTTGGAAAAGGTGGTAGTGGTTATATGAGAATGAACCTGGCCTGTCCTCATTCAACTCTTAAAACAGGATTGGAAAATCTTAAGAAAGCAGTTAGAGGTGATTAAAATGAAAATATATATTTCAGCTGATATGGAGGGTATATCCGGTATTGTATCTGGAAAACAGGTAACTTCTGGAAATAGAGATTATGAAAGAGCCAGAAAGATGATGACCAAAGAAGTAAATACTATGATTGATGCTTTATATTTTCGAGGTGCTAATGAAGTGCTAGTAAATGATTCACATGGTAGTATGGATAATATTTTAATAGAAGATTTTGATGAAAGAGCTGAACTTATTAGTGGTAGTCCTAAACCATTAAGTATGATGGAAGGAATTGATGATAGTTTTGATTATTGTATATTTTTAGGTTATCATGGACGCGCTGGCAAAGAAGCAGCTGTAATGGACCATTTATATAGCTCAAGTTCTGTTTTTGAAGCGAGAATAAATGGAAAAGCAGTAAGTGAAGCAGGTTTAAATGGTAGATTAGCTGGATATTTTGGTATTCCAGTTGCTGTAGTTACAGGTGATCAAAATGCAATTTCTTGTTCAAAAGAAGAGTTAAATTATCATATTGGAATTCAGGTTAAAGAGGCTATTGGAAGAAATTCAGCAAAATTATTAGCTTTTCCTAAAGTTATACAAAAAATAAGAGATGGAGTGGAAGAGTTTTTTAATAAAAAAGAAAAATTAAAACCTACTATTGAAAAAGGGAAAATTAATTTAGAAGTTGAATTTAATAAAACATCCATGGCCGAAATGGCTTCCTTGATTCCCGGAACAAATTTTGTTGATGGTAGAACTTTGAGTTATGAAAGTGATGATTATTTAAATATATATAAAACATTTAGGGCAATGCTGGGATTGGCCTCAACAATAAATTAAATTGGAGTGATTTATTCTGAAAGTTGAATTAGCAGTAATTGGTGGTGGACCTGCGGGAATGATGGCGGCAGGAACAGCAGCTAAAAATAATAAAAAAGTAATTTTGTATGAAAAAAATAAGAAACTAGGAAGGAAATTATTGATTACGGGCAAAGGCAGATGTAATATAACCTCTGCTAAAGGAATTCAGGAGATGATCGATAATATACCTATAAATGGATCATTTTTGTATAGTGCTTTTTATACATTTTCTAATGATCATTTAATAGATTTATTAAATAACCTCGGATTAGAGACAAAAGTTGAAAGAGGAGATAGAGTTTTCCCTGTTAGTGATAAAGCCAGGGATGTTTTAAAAATTCTGGAAAAATATCTATATAAAAATGGAGCTAAAATTGAGAATAAAGAAATCATAGATATAGAAAAAGAAAATGATCAGTTTATATTAACTACAAATAAAAATGAAAAAATCACAGCTAAAAAGGTAGTTATTGCTACTGGAGGGAAGTCATATCCTAAAACAGGCTCAACCGGTGCAGGATATGAGTTTGCAAAAAAATTGGGACATACTATTAATAGTCTTTATCCTTCTTTGGTGCCCTTAGTGACAGAAGAAGATTGGGTAAAAGATCTCCAGGGGTTATCTTTAAAAAATGTTGACCTTATTGTTTTTAATAAAAATAACAAAGTAATATTTAAAGAAAGAGGAGAAATGATTTTTACCCATTATGGAATAAGTGGACCACTTGTACTTTCAGCAAGTTCTCATATGAGAAACATGAAAAATGAGAACTATAAAATAAAAATTGACATAAAACCTGCTCTTGACAGAGAAAAGTTAGATAATAGAATCCAGAGAGATTTTTCAAAATATGCCAATAAATATTTTAAAAATTCTTTAGGAGATTTACTTCCCAGTAAATTGATTCCTGTTATTGTTAAATTATCAAAAATAGATTATGATAAAACAGTAAATCAAATTACTACTAAAGAAAGAGAAAATTTGATAAATTTACTAAAAGGATTGGAACTTAACATTCAGGATTATCGTCCTATAGAAGAGGCAATTGTTACTTCTGGAGGAGTTGAAGTAAAAGAGATTGATCCAGCAACTATGGAATCAAAAATTGTAAAGAATTTATATTTTGCTGGTGAAGTCATTGATGTAGATGCTTATACAGGGGGATTTAATTTGCAAATAGCATTTTCTACTGGTTATCTTGTCGGAATAAATATTTAAAAATAAAAAACCCCACAGTTAATACTGTGGGGTAATAGCTAATATAGGTATTACTTATTTACTCTTCTTCACCTTGAAGTTGAGAAGTAATTACCTCATTAACACTATTCATTACTTTGTTGAATTTTTGCTGAGCTTCCATATATTCATTAATATGTTCATTTTCCTGCATTTTAGCCTGAACAGATTGGAGATTCTTCTGTTGCTCAGGAGTTATTTGCTGACCATTTTGTTGCATCATTTGCAGTTTTTTCTGCTCTGCTTCAAATTCATCCAAAAGTGCCTTAGCATCTTCGTTTTCTTCGATTTTTGCTTCTGCTTCTTTCATTTCAGTAAATTCGCTTGATTCTACAAGAGCCTTACCTAGATCTTCCGCTTTTTCCATTATTGACATATAACTCACCTCTTTAGTTTATTCTTTTATAAAAAATGTGAATTTATTCTCCATCACACACTTAATAAGGTTATCATTGTTTTTACTATATGTCAAATCAAACAAAAATAAAATATCTAATTTTACTGTACAGTAATTTTACTGTATAATAATTATTGTGAATAATATTAGACTGGAGGTATGATATATGTCTGAAGAAAAAATTGTTCATATCTTTCTTTCCGGTAGAGTTCAGGGAGTTGGATTTAGAGCTTTTATAAGAGAAAATGCTCATAGATTAGGTGTTAAAGGATGGGCTAAAAATTTGAATGATGGTCGGGTAGAGGCAGTTTTTTCCGGTCCAGAGGAAAAAGTTGATAAATTAGTTGAATTAGTAAAAAAAGGACCTCGATTTGGAAAAGTAAAAAATATAAAAATAAATAATGATATAGATGAAGAATTTACAAATTTTGAAATAAGATATTAAAAATATTTTTGAAAGGAGACAAATACTGATGAGTAAAAATTTTGATATAATTGCTTCTACTACATTTGGAATGGAATATGTAGTAAAAAAAGAAGCACAAAAGTTAGGTTTTTCAAATATAGAAGTTAGTAATGGTCAGGTAAGATTTGAAGGTGAATTTAAAGATATTGCAAAAGCAAATATTTATTTGAGATCTGCAGAAAGAGTATATTTGTTAGTAGGGGAATTCGATGCAACAGATTTTGATATGTTATATGAAAAGACTAAGGAGCTTAATTGGTCTGATTTAATGCCTAAGAATGCTGAGTTTCCTGTTAGCGGCAATTCAGTTAAATCAGAGCTGCATAGTGTACCGACCTGTCAATCTATTATAAAGAAGGCTGTCGTTGATAATATGAAGGAAAGTTATCATAAAGATTGGTTTAAAGAAGATGGCCCAAAATATAAAATAAAGTTTACAATTTATAAAGATAAAGTTTTATTAATGTTAGATACCAGTGGAGAAGGTTTGCATAAAAGAGGTTATAGAGATTTATCAACAACTGCCCCTTTACAGGAAACTATTGCAGCTGGAATGATAAATTTGAGTCGCTGGAATAAAGATAGAATTTTAATTGATCCTTTTTGCGGTTCAGGAACAATTCCAATTGAAGCTGCAATGATTGCCAAAAATCAAGCACCAGGGTTATATAGAAATTTTGCAGCTGAGAGATGGCCTATTTTTCCTGTTACTGCCTGGAATGAAGTTAAAAGAAAAGCAAGAAGTGAAATTGAAGATATAGAACCAAGATTAATAATTGGAAATGATATAGATGATAATGTAGTAGGAATTGCTCGACATCATGCTGAAAAAGCAGGAGTTTCTGACATTATTCATTTTCAACAAAAAGATTTTTATAACTTTTCCAGTTCACGAAAATATGGATATGTAATTTCTAACCCACCTTATGGAGAAAGATCTGGAGAAAAAGAAGAAGTTGAAAAATTATATAAAATAATGGGAGAGAAGTTTTCGGAATTAAATACCTGGTCTTTTTATATCCTTACAACCCATCAAAAATTTGAAAATATTTATGGTAAAGAAGCTAGTAAAAGAAGAAAACTATATAATGGAGGACTTGAATGTCAATTTTATCAGTATTATGGACCCTGGCCTTCATCTGATGAATAAACCATTGATTAGATAATTGATAAAATAATTAATTATATATAAAAGAAGGTGTAATAATGGAAATAAAAAAATATTTACCTCTCATGGCAGGTATTACTTTTAGTACTATTTTTGGGTTTACATTTATGTTTACTAAAGAAGGATTAGAGTTTGTCTCTATTTTTCATTTGCTTGGTTTTCGTTTTAGTCTGGCTGCAATAGGAATGACAATTTTAAAATATATTGGTTTAATTAAACTTGAATTTAAGGGTAAAGATTTGAAAAGTTTATTTATACTGGCTACTGCTCAACCAGGTTTATATTTTATTTTTGAAACTTTAGGAGTAAATATGACTGCCTCTTCAGAAGCTGGTCTTATGATATCATTAATCCCGGTTGTGGTTACAATTATGGCTGCGATATTTTTAAATGAAAGACCTACTAAAAAACAACTAATATTTGTAATTTTATCAGTTGCTGGAGTTATTTTTATTACTCTTATGAAAGGCAGTACAGATGTTGCAAATAATTATTTAGGAATGTTAGTACTTATGGGAGCAGTTATTATGGGAGGTATTTATAATATTCTTTCCAGAAAACTATCTTTAGATTTTACTCCTGTGGAAATAACCTATATGATGGTCTGGTATGGCACTGTTTTATTTAATATAATAGCAATTATTCGATATAATGGTACATTTATAAATTATTTTCAACCATTAACTGAAATAAAAGTTTTGATTCCTGTTTTTTATCTAGGGATTTTGGCTTCAGTTGTAGCATTTTTTATGATGAATTATACTCTTTCAAGAGTGCAGGCTTCACAGGCTGCAGTTTTTGCAAATTTGACTACAGTAGTCTCCATTATTGCTGGAGTAGTTTTTAGAGGTGAAAATTTTTATTGGTTTCAATTTGTAGGAGCTACAATGATAATTATTGGTGTTTGGGGAACAAATTACTATGGAGAATTAGAACAACCTGCTGAGGAATTGCCAGGTTAAATATAATTCAGGAGGAATTGTTATGAAAAAAATTGTTGTAAATGGAGCAAATGGGAAAATGGGTAAAAGAGTAGTTGATTTGATTTTAAATAAAAGTAATACAAAATTAGTTGGAGTCTGTGATAAAAAAGGATTGGGTAAAAAGATAAATTCAGGTGATTTAATTATAAAAGATAATTTGGCTCAAATATTAGCTGAAAAAGATATAGACCTGGTGATTGATTTTACTACACCTGATTCGGTTATGGATAACATAAAAATTGTTTTAGATAAAAATACTAATATGATTGTAGGAACTACAGGTATCACTGATAAAAATTTGACTGAAATCAGAAAAATAATAGGGAAAAACAAAATGATTATTGCTCCTAATTTTGCTATTGGAGCAGTTTTAATGATGGAGTTTTCCAAAAAAGCTGCAAAATATATGGATGATGTGGAGATAATTGAGTTACATCATGATCAAAAAATTGATTCTCCTTCTGGAACATCTATCAGAACTGCAGAATTAATAAATGAAAATTTTACTAAAAATGCAGATGACAAAAAGAATTATATAGAGAGTTTATCTGGGGCACGAGGGGCTCAAAAAAATGGAGTTAATATTCATAGTATAAGATTAAAAGGACTTGTAGCTCACCAGGAAGTGATTTTTGGTGCAGAAGGACAGAGTCTAAGTATAAAGCATGATTCTTATGATAGATCATCATTTATGCCCGGGGTGGCTATGGCCATAGATAAAATAGATCAGGTGTCTAATTTGGTTTATGGCCTTGAAAATATTTTATAATAATTTCTGGGAGGTAAATATTTATGAGCAAATATAATCTTGCAGTGGTTGGGGCTACAGGAGCTGTAGGACAGGAAATAATAGAAATTTTAGAAGAAAGAAAGTTTCCTGTTGATAATCTAAAATTAATCGCAAGTAAAAAATCTGAAGGTAAAAAAATAACATTTTTAAATAGAAAAATAAAGGTAGAAAGTATAGAAAATGGTATTTTTGAAGATATTGATATAGCTCTTTTTAGTATTGATAGTAATTTAAGTAAAAAATATGCGCCTCAGGCAGTCAAAGAAGGTGCGGTGGTTATAGATAATAGTAATGCTTTTAGAATGGATGATAGTGTACCACTTGTAGTACCAGAAATAAATGCTAATAAAATTAATGAACATCAAGGGATTATTGCAAATCCAAATTGTTCTACAATTCAATTGGTAATGGCTATTAAACCAATTTTTAAAAAATATGGTTTAAAAAGAGTAATTGTGAATACTTATCAGGCTGTTTCCGGGACAGGCAAAAGGGCTATTAGTGAATTAGAACAACAGATAAAAGATTATATAGATAAAAATGAAATAAAAAGTGAAGTATATCCCTACCAGATTGCTTTTAATCTTTTACCTCATATTGATGAATTTCAGGAAAATAAATATACAAAAGAAGAAATGAAAGTAGTAAAAGAAACTCGAAAAATTCTTGATGATAAGGAAATTCCAATAACCGCTACAGCAGTAAGAGTACCTGTTTTTAATGGACATGGAGAGTCTGTAAATATAGAAACAGAAGTTTCATATTTAATTGATGATATAAAAAATAGTATTGATAAAATGGAAAATGTTAAGTTAGTTGATAATATTAACGAAAATAAATATCCTATGCCAATTATGGTTGAAAATGAAGATGAAGTCATGGTTGGAAGAATAAGAAGAGATTATTCCAAAAAAAATGCTCTTAATATGTGGATTGTTGCTAATAATCTTCGAAAAGGAGCAGCTTTAAATGCGGTCCAGATTGCTGAAAAAATGATTTAGGAGGATTTTCATGAAAAAAATTGTTCAGAAATTTGGTGGGACATCACTAAATTCTGATAAAAAAAGAAAAATGGCAGCTAAAAAAGTAAAAAAAGCAGTAGATAAAGGATATTCACCGATAGTAGTTGTATCCGCAATGGGAAGATTTGGAGATGCTTATGCTACTGATACTTTAATAAATATTGCAACCGAAATTACTTCTGATATTGATCCCAGAGAAAAAGATTTACTTATGTCATGTGGTGAAGTTATATCTGCAGTTACCTTTGTCCAGTATTTAAAAAAATTAGATTTAGATGGTTTGGCTTTAACTGGTTCACAGGCGGGAATCGAAACTAATAAAAGACACGGGGAATCACGAGTAAAACAGGTTAAACCGGATAGAATTTTCAGTGCTTTAAAAGAAGATAAAATTCCTGTAGTAGCTGGGTTTCAGGGAGAAAGTGATGATAATGAAATTACTACTCTCGGTAGAGGTGGTAGTGACACTACTGCCAGTATTCTAGCAGATGCTGTTCAAGGAGAGTATATAGAAATTTATACAGATGTAGATGGTTTAATGACAGCAGATCCAGGTCTGGTTGATAATGCGAAAACATTGGATAAAATAAGCTATAAAGAAGCCTGTGAACTTGCTTATCAGGGTGCAAGAGTAATTCATCCGCGTGCTGCTGAAATAGCTAGGTCTTCTTTTATTCCTATTAAAATAAAATCAATTTATAGCAATAAACCAGGAACCCTAATTCACAAAACTAATTTTAAAAAAATAGAGAGCGATAAAATGATTACTGGAGTTGCAAGTAGAAATAATATTGTTTTTATTAAAATAAAAAATAGTAATCAAAATAAATATGAATCAGGATTAAAAATATTTGATGAACTGGCCAATGAAGAAATCAGTGTAGATTTTATAAATATAAGAAGACAGGCTATTTCATTTATAGTAATAAAAAGTAAATATGATAATTTAATAAATGTTTTAGAAAATGGAGATTATGATTTTGATATATCTGATCAATATGTAAAATTATCTTTAGTAGGTGGAGGAATGACTGGCAGACCAGGAGTTATGGCCCGGGTTGTAGAAGCATTAAATAAAAAAGGAATTTCAATTTTTCAGACTACTGATTCTCACACTACAATATCCTGTTTAATAAAGGCTAAAGATGAAAAAAAAGCACTTAATACTTTACATGAGGCTTTTAATTTAAGTAAATAAATTTAATGAAAAGAGGAGGGTTATTTATGGATGGAGATATTTATGGAGAAGTTTTAACAGCTATGGTTACTCCCTTTAAAGATAATGGAGAAGTAAATTATAAAAAGGTAAGAGAGTTAGCCAATTATCTTCTAAATAACGGTTCTGATGGATTGGTTGTCTTGGGGACTACTGGTGAAGTTCCAACATTAAACGAAAAAGAGAAAAAAAACATTTTAAAAGAAGTAGTAGATGAAGTTGGAGATAAAGGGACAGTAATTGCCAATACTGGTTCTTACTCTACTACTGAAAGTATTAAAATGACAGTTGAAGCTGAAAATATTGGAGTAGATGGGGTTATGGCTGTTGTACCTTATTATAACAAACCACCTCAGTCCGGATTATATAATCATTTTTATAAAATTGCTATTAGTACAGATTTACCGGTGATGATATATAATGTTCCTGGACGAACTTCAAAAAATATAGAAGTAGATACTGTTAAAAGATTGGCTAAAATTGATAATATACAAGCAATAAAAGAAGCCAGTGGCAATCTTAAGCAGGTGGCTAATATATGTTCTCAAACAGAAGATGGATTTTATGTTTATAGTGGAGATGATAGTTTAACTTTGCCCATCCTCTCTGTAGGTGGTCATGGTGTGGTTAGTGTTGCAGCTCATATTGTAGGGAAAGAAATAAACGAAATGATTAGATCATTTAA
The DNA here is from genome assembly GCA_035270125.1 of Halanaerobiales bacterium. Taxonomy (NCBI): domain Bacteria; kingdom Bacillati; phylum Bacillota; class Clostridia; order Halanaerobiales; species Halanaerobiales bacterium. Next base: position 17,101 of record DATFIM010000081.1, read on the forward strand.
ACAAGGTGAGCTTAATAAAGCAATTAATTTAAACAAAAAGTTATTAACTGTTTTTAATAATATGTTTATTAATACTAATCCAATACCTGTCAAAGAAGCATTAAATATGGCTGGAATGGAAGTTGGTTGTTTAAGATCTCCACTAACATCTCTCTCGGAAAATGAAAGAAAAGAATTAAAGAAAGCTCTTGAAAAAGGTGATTTTATTTAATAAGTTTATTTAGGACTAAGATACACTTGTATTTTATTGGTTAAGACTGTATAATAAAAACAATAATATAGGAACGGGTTAGGAAAAATATATTTAACCTTATTTCCGATGATATAATCTATCATCAAACTATATGCAAAAATAAATGGAGGTGCGTTTTTTTATTTATGTCAGATAAAAACAAAATAAAAAATGATAAGAAAGTACGGATGATCCCTTTAGGGGGAGTTGGACAGATTGGAAAGAATATGATGGTTCTTGAAGTTGGAGAAGAAATGATTATTATTGATGCGGGTATTACGTTTCCGGAAGATGATCAGTTGGGTATAGATATAGTTATTCCTGATTTTGATTATGTGATTGAAAACAAAGAACGGATTAAAGGAATAGTACTAACTCATGGTCATGCAGATCATATTGGAGCTTTACCATATTTATTAAAAGAAATTAATGTTCCGATTTATGGAACAAAATTAACATTAGGTTTATTGGAAGGTCAATTAAAAGAGCATAATCTATTAAAAGATAGAAAACTTAAAGTTGTAAATCAGGGTAATTCTATTAATGTAGGATCAATCCAGGTTGATTTTATAAGAGTAAACCATAGTATAGCTGATACCTGTGCCCTTGCTCTACACACTCCTTTAGGTGCAATAGTTTATGCCAGTGATTTCAAATTTGATCAAACTCCTATCTTTGGTGAGGTAGCAGATTTCCACAAGTTAGCTGAATTAGGAGATAGTGAGCCAGGAGTTTTAGCCCTATTTTCTGATAGTACTAATGTTGAAAGGAAAGGTTATACCTTATCTGAAAAAGTAGTTGGTGAAACTATTGATGAAATCTTTAGAGGTGCAAGAGAGAGAATTATTGTTGCAACATTTGCTTCTAATATTCATCGTTTACATCAAATATTTAAATCTGCTATGAAATATGATCGAAAAGTAGCTATTACCGGAAGAAGTATGTTAAATAATGTTAAGATAGCAAGGAAATTAGGATATATTAATATTCCTGATGATATGATAGTAGATATTCGTGATTGTAGTGATATGCCTGATAGTAAAATCGTTTTACTTACTACCGGTAGTCAGGGAGAACCTATGGCTGCATTAACAAGGATGGCCCGGGGTGATCACTATCATATTAATATAAAAGAAGGAGATTCAGTTGTTTTATCTGCTTCAGCTATACCTGGAAATGAAAAATATATTGGCCAAACTATTAATCAGTTATATGATAGAGGAGCTAATGTTATTTACCAGGATGTTTCAGGAGTGCATGTATCCGGCCATGCAAGTCAGGAAGAACTTAAGTTGATGATGAATTTAACAAAACCAAAATATTTCATCCCTACTCATGGTGAATATCGTCATTTACATCGACATGCAAATTTAGCTGAGGAGATAGGTATACCTCGTGAAAATATCTATATTTCTGATATGGGAGATGTAATTGAGTTTAGAGAAGATGAAATTAAAAAAGTTGCTAGAATTCCTGCCGGAGATGTATTAGTTGATGGATTGGGTATTGGTGATGTAGGTAATATAGTTCTTAGAGACAGAAGATTATTATCAGAAGATGGTATAATTATTGTTGTGGTTACCATTAATGGTAATGGAGATATTCTTAGTGGACCGGATATAATTACTAGAGGTTTTGTATATATTCGAGAATCTGAAGAACTAATTGCAAATGCCACTAATAAAGTTGAAGAAGCATTAAAAGAGTGTGAAAAGAACAATGTTACTGAATGGTCAGTTCTAAAGAAAACTATAAAAGATGTTTTAAGATCTTATGTTAATCGTGAAATTAAGAGAAATCCTATGATTTTACCAATCATCATGGAAGTTTAATTTAAAAATATTAAAATGGCCCTGCTGAGTTTTATTTCAGTAGGGCTTATTTTGTTTTATAATTTAATATAGCAGGATAATTTATATAATTGTAGAAATTAATATACGTGGAGGTGAATTTTATGTCTGAATTACCTGTTTCTGAAGATAATGAAAAAGTAAATTCTGATAATAATATAAATCAAAATAAAATTGAAGAAAGAAAAAATGAAATTGCTGGAATTTTAATTACTGCCTGGGGTATTTTAAGTATTTTTGCTTTGTTTACTAATAAAACCGGATATATAGGTCAACTAATATCACGTTCTTTTTTTTATATAACAGGTAATGGTGCCTATGTAATTCCATTTCTTCTGATATTTGGAGGAATTAGTTTAATAAAATTAAAAATAATAAAATTCAATTCTCGGCTGATTGGTTTTTTATTAGCATATTTTACTTTTTTAGCTATTATACATACATATTTATTTCCTGAATTAAGTTTGCGTTATGGTTTTCTTGGAAAAGGTGGAGGAATTACTGGAGCTTCAATTAGTTGGTTTTTCCTAAGATTTTTTGGTGAAGCTGGAACTTATATTGTTTTATTTGCATTATTATTAATAGCAATATTATTATGGTCTAATATTTTATTAAAAACAATATTAATAAAAATTGAAAATTCTTTTAAAAATATTTTTTCTTATATAATAAATTCATTCAAAAATTTAAAAAATAAGAAAATAAATAATGATAAAGAAATAAAAAACAGTCAGCATAATAATTCTGATCTAGAAAATAAAGCAGAGGATTATGATTATTATAATATAGTAGAAGAGGAAAATTTGGAAGAATCTGAAGAAAAATTAGCAAATGAAAAATCAAATGATAAAGATGATTCAAAAGATAATACTGAGATGAATGATGAAAATGGTGAAATTAAAAAAGAAAATAAGTCTGAAAATGATACCAAAAAAGTATTAAAATACAGTTTACCACCGATTGATTTATTATCTAAATCTGCCGGTAAAAAGGTAAAATTAAATAACAAAACAGAATTATTAGAAGATACTTTACAAAGTTTTGGGGTTGATGCAAATGTAATTGATGTTAATCATGGCCCTACAATTACTAGATATGAAGTTCAACCTGCTTCCGGAGTTAAAGTAAGCAAAATAGTCAATTTAGCTAATGATATTGCACTTTCATTGGCAGCACCAGATGTAAGAATTGAAGCACCTATCCCTGGTAAAGCTGCAGTAGGGATTGAAGTACCTCATAGTGGTGATATAAAAGTAAGAATTAGAGATATAATTTCTACTAAAAAGTTTCAGAAGGCTGAGAGTAAATTAACAATGGCACTTGGAAAAGGAATAGATGGAGATGCGATTATAACTAATTTATCCAAAATGCCTCATTTACTTATTGCAGGAGCTACTGGTTCAGGAAAAAGTGTTTGTATTAATACTTTAATTACAAGTCTTTTATATAAGTCAACTCCTGAAGAATTAAAATTAATTTTAGTAGATCCCAAAAAAGTTGAATTGAGTACATATAAAGGTCTGCCTCATCTTTTCACACCGGTCGTAACTGATCCTAAAAAAGCTTCAAATGTTTTAAAATTAGTGGTAAATGAAATGGAAAAAAGATATGAATTATTTTCTGAAAGTGGAACTCGAGGTATAGAATCTTATAATAAAAAAGTTGATAAAGAAGATCAAATTCCATACATTGTAGTAATTATTGATGAATTATCGGATTTAATGATGGTTGCAGCAAATGAAGTAGAAGATAATATCTGTAGATTAGCTCAAATGTCTAGAGCAGCAGGAATCCATTTGATTATTGCAACTCAAAGGCCTTCAGTTGATGTTATTACAGGTTTGATTAAAGCTAATATTCCAAGTAGAATTTCTTTTGCTGTTTCTTCACAGACTGATTCCAGAACAATATTAGATATGGGTGGTGCAGAAAAATTATTAGGTAAAGGTGATATGTTATTTGCTCCTGTAGATGCAAGTAAACCTAAGAGAATTCAGGGAGCCTTTATGTCTGATGAAGAAATAAATAGAATTGTAAATTATGCTAAAAATCAAGCTGATACTGAATATGAAATTGAAACTGATGAAATACAGGAAGTAGAAATTTCGATTGATGAAGATAAGGATGAACTGTATGAAGAAGCAGTAAAATTAGTTGTTAATTATAGGGCATCAATTTCTATGTTACAGAGAAGACTCCATATTGGACATTCTAGAGCAGCGAGAATGATTGATACAATGGAAGATGAAGGTGTTGTTGGCCCATATGCTGGTAGTAAGCCTAGAGAAGTATTAATAGATGAAGATGAGTTGGAAAAATATTTGAATGGAAAAGAAGTTAATGAAGAAAAAAATAATCAACAGGAAGAAAATGTCGAAAATAAAGAAATTGAAGAGGATAATAAAAAAGGGAATGAAGAGGATTTTGATGAACCTTAAAATCTTGACATATTTCAATATTTTTGGTATTATTTAAACAGATGTCAGACAGGTATGATGACTTGTATTAAAATTAAATAATAAAAGTTTAGTTTTTTTAAAATAATATTTAAATAATTCATAAAATTATGTAAAG
>DATFIM010000082.1 GCA_035270125.1 Halanaerobiales bacterium
AAAGATAAGTTTCGTTATAAAGGGCCTATGGAAGATTATACACCGGCCATTATTGAAGAAAAAAGTGATAAGGGGAAATGAATATGAAATTATCCAAAAGCACTTATGAAAAATTAGCAAAGTATATTAAAAATGAAGCCAGAGAGCTGGAAAAATACTTATTTAATTATTATTTTGAAAATGGAAATAAAGAAGATATTATTGAAGCCTTAAAAAATTATCAAAATGAAGATGGAGGTTTTGGAAATAGTCTGGAACCTGATTTTAGGTTACCTGATTCTACACCACTGGCAACTTCTATTGGTTTACGCTATATTTCAGAAATTGAGGGCCATAAGAAGGCAGAAAAAATGGTGAAATCAGCCATAAATTTTCTGGAAGAAGAATTTAGAGAAAAAAGAAAAGGCTGGTTTGCTGTAAACAAAAAGGTAAACGAATATCCTCATACACCCTGGTGGCATTATGATAATGAGAAAAAAATGACTGTTATTGATCAAAACTGGGGAAACCCTTCAGTAGAAATAATAGCTTATTTATATAAATATCAGGATGTTGTAAATGAACTGGATATTAATTATTTATTGGATTATGCTATTTATTATCTAAAGAAAAAAGAAAATTTTAAATCTGAAAATGAAGTATATTGTTATCTAAAATTATATAAGGTCCTTCCAAAAGATTTTCAAAAGAAAATGGAAAAAGATCTGGCAAATGCTATATCTCAGGTTCTTGAGAAAAATAAAGAAAAGTGGCTGGACTATGTACCTCAACCCTTAGATTTTGTATCTTCACCTGAAGACTTTAGATTTGGTATAAAAAAATCTTTAATAAAAGATAATCTTGATTTTTCAGTAGCATTATTAGAAAAAAATGGGGTTATAGATCCTCCCTGGGGTAAAAGCTTTTATAAAGAAGGGCTTGAGGATGCCTATGAAGAGTGGAAGGGAATTTTGACTTTTAAAGCTTTAAAAAGACTTGATAATTATAATAGAATTGAAAAATAATATAAGGTGGTATTTATGAAGACTATTAATTATAGTGAATATTTAGATGAATATAGTAATACTAATGGGCTCTATCCAGAAGAATTAATAGAAATAGGAAAAAAATATCATAAAAAAGGTTATCTTACAAAAAATGAGTTATATCAATTAGCCCATCTTAATTCTACCAGAAGTTCCTATCATGTAAAAAAGAATCCGGAAGGTAGAGTTGAAAAAGTAACTGAAGTTGCCTATAACATTGATGATGAATTTTGTGAATTAACTTTATATACAGGATTAACCGGGATAGGTATTCCAACTGCTACAGCTATTTTAACATGTTTAGATGATGAAAAACACTGTGTTATTGATACCAGAGTCTGGGCTACATTATGGCGTCTTGGTTATTTTGACGAAGAAAAAGAAAATTTTAAAGCAGATGATTATTTAAAAATAATAAAAATTGTACGGAAAATGGCAAAAGGATCTAATTACACAACAGCCGAGATTGGTTATGCTCTTTTTGCTCATGATGTTGTTCATCGGGAGGGAAATCTTCATTAAGTACTCAGTCGATAAAGATTGAAAGGAGAAAATAATGGATGAATTAAAATATTTAAAACTTTTATCAGAAAAATTTCCTAATATTCCAGCGGTAAGTACTGAAATAATTAATTTAAAGGCAATACTAAATTTACCTAAAAGTTCTGAGCATTTTTTGACTGATCTACATGGTGAATATGAAACTTTTCAGTATAGATTAAAGAGTGCTTCAGGAGTAATAGAATATAAGATAGATAAACTTTTTTCTGAAGATCTAAGCGATCAGGAAAAAAGGGAATTAGCTGCCCTTATATTTTATCCGGAAGAAAAACTTAAAAATTTAAAAGAAAAAAATGGTGAAATTACAGAAGAACAGTATATAAATTATCTTAATCATACTATAAAATTATGTAAAAATATTGCATCAAAATATACAAAATCAAAGGTTCGCAAAGCCCTGCCTGAAGAATTTTCATATATCCTGGAAGAATTACTTTATTTACAGGATAGGAAAAGAAATAAAAGAGAATATCATAATAAAATTATATCTACTATTATCGAAATAGATCAAACTGAAAATTTTATTATATCTCTGGCTAATTTAATACAAACTTTTGCTGTAGATGAACTTCATATTCTGGGAGATGTCTTTGATCGTGGGCCTGCTCCACATAAGATAATGGAAGAATTAAAAAAACATCATAATGTTGATGTACAGTGGGGAAATCATGATATATTATGGATGGGAGCTGGTTTGGGGCAGAAAGCACTGATTGCTTCAGCTATTAGAATTAGCATAAGATATGGTAATCTCGAGATGCTAGAAGAAGATTATGGTATAAATATGCGACCTTTGGCCAGATTTGCCCGTAATTATTATAAAGACCCAAATCCTAATGTTTTTGCTCCAAAGTTAATAGAAAAAGAAATGTCTGAAAAAGAAAAGATAATTAGTACTAAAATGCAAAAGGCAATTGCTATTATCCAGTTTAAATTAGAGGGGAATTTAATAAAAAACAGACCGGAATTTGATATGAATGAAGTAATGTATTTAGAAAAAATAGATTATGATCAGGGAAAAATAAAAATAGATAATAAGGAATATAAGCTTACAGATAATAATTTTCCAACAATTGATCCTGATAATCCTTATGAATTAACTGCAGCTGAAAAAGAAGTTATAGATAAATTAAGTTATAGTTTTAAAAATAATGACCGTCTACAGGATGATATAAGATTTCTCTTTAATAATGGAAGTATGTATAAAAAACATAATGGGAATTTATTGTATCATGGATGTGTGCCTTTAAATGAAGATGGGACTTTTTCATCATTAAAAGTAAAAGGGAAAAAATTAAAAGGAAAAAATTTATTGGATTTTTTTGATGATATAGTAAGAAGGGGATATTCCTATCGGGAAAATAAATTTGATCACAGAGATTGGCTCTGGTATCTCTGGAGAGGAGAATATTCACCTCTTTTTGGAAAGAAAAAAATGACTACATTTTTACGATATTTTACTGATGTTGATAATAAAAAATTATATCATGAACATAAAAATCCTTATTATGAGCTTCGTGAAGATGAAAAAATATGCAAAAAAATATTAAAAGAATTTGAACTTGATCCGGAAGCTGGCCATATTATAAATGGACACACACCTGTCGCAGAGAAAAGAGGAGAAAGCCCTATAAAGGGTAATGGTCGATTGCTTGTCATTGATGGTGGTATATCAGCTGCCTATCATGATAAAACTGGTATTGCCGGTTATACTCTCTCTTACAACCACCTGGAAATGAGATTAACTTCTCATAAACCTTTTATTTCAAAAGAGAGAGCAATTAAAAAGCAAACCAATGATATTGTCTCTTCCTCAGTAGTAGTTAAATTTGATGAAGTAAAAAAAATTGAAGATACTGATATTGGTTATAAACTAAAAGAAGATATTGAATATCTGGAAAAATTATTATATAAGTATAGAGAAGGTATTATCAAGGAAAAATACTAAGGGAGGTTTGAACTTATGAATCAGCCTCCCATGGCAAAAGGTAAAATCCTAATTTTATCATTTTTACTAATTGTAGTTTTTTGATAGTCATCTTTTTTAACAAGTTTGCCATTACGGACAACATTATAACTTTTATCATTATAATTAGTTTTTTTGACAATTTCTGCGATAGTAGTTCCTTCAGGATAGGTTTTTTTGTCCTGATTTACAAATACTCTCATTTCTATACCTCCTAAAAAACTAAATATTTTTTAATAATATCCATTTTTTATTATTATAACATAAAGACTAATAGGTGCAAAATTTAAATAGTGGAGGCCAGGTAATTAATGGATAATAATAGTCTAACATATTCTGCAATTAGTATTTCTTTAGTTTTAGTATCATTTCTACTTTTTAGAGGAGCTGCAAATATAGTAAATAGTATTACTGTTCCAATTATTTTATATATAAATTATGCCAGGAATGATTTAAAAAAATACTTATTAATGATATTAACTTTATTTATTCTATCCTTTTTATTTTTCTTTCAACAACTTTTTTTCATAATTTTCTATGCGATTTTAGGTGGGGTTTTATATCATAGTTTTAAAAGAGATATTAATTTTATAGTAAGAACAATATTATTTGCTATTACTTTTTTACTTGGCTTTGTTATTACCATAAATATAACAGATATAGTTATTGGCACAGCTTTAAGACAGGCTTTAGCAGCGGCGGCAGCTGGAAGTGAAATAGGTTTGATATTTTTATATTTAATGACATCTATTTTAGTAGCAGTTACACTTAGTTTTGTAGGATATCAAATTGATAAAAGATTTAGGGATAATTTCTTTTAAATTAAGAATTATATATATACAGGAAATTTTAATTTTATCTCTAATTATAAAGTATATAAAGATTATAAAAATTACTTAAAGGGGTATCAAAATGAAATTAGCTACTGGCCAACATCTTATGTTTGTAAGAACTGCTTATATGAGTGAATATAAAGGTATAACCAAAAATGATAAACCATATAATGGTAGTAGCTATTTAGAAGATAGTCAACTTGTTAATGAAGCCAATAATTTTAAATCCTATCAGAATTTGTGTTATGGATTTTTTATGATTCAGGGTGATCTAAATTTAAAACGGCTGGGTGGATCAAAAGATGATGATTATGTAGATGATATTTTAGTGATTATTGTTGCTTCTTCACCACAAAAAGGAAGTCTAATTATCGGCTGGTATGATCATACCCGAGTATATAAAAAACCTCAGCAACTCCCAAAGACCTTAAAGAAAGACAGAAGAAAATTATTTAATATGAGAGCAGAGGCTAAAGATTGTTTTTTAGTTCCAGAAAGAGAAAGAATCAAATTATTTCCAGATGATTTTCCAGCAAAGATGAGAAGAAATTTTAACTGGTATGCTGAAGACAAAGAGGATAAAAAAATTGTAGAAAGAGCAATAAAATTTATGGAAAGCAAAACAATTAAATATACAAATCCCGATAAAAAAGGTTTATGGAAAAATATAAATAATTAAGGAGAGATAATCTATGAGTAAAAAATCACCTTCAATTGATAAATGGCTTAAAGAGGCAAAAAAAGATCCTTCAGTATTTAAAGAAGGAATGTTTTTGGTTCATAATGGTATTGTAAGAGAGAGTCCAAGAAAAAAAGTTAGAGAAGGAATTGATGATGGTTCTCTGGTAAAAGGAATGGAATTTGATTATGATCCCCAAAAAGTTGAGGAAGTAGTTGCAGAAACTGAAAAAATGGATGGGATTTTTTATGTAAAGACCTGGCTTAATAAAGGACATCTTGAAGTTGGTGATGATATAATGTATGTACTTGTTGGGGGAGATATAAGACCTCATGTTATTGAAGCACTTCAATTTTTAGTTGGAAAAATCAAAAATGAATGTGTAAAAGAGGTTGAGCAAACTTAAGAAATTAAGGAGGGTATAAATGGCTGTTAAAAATGTCTTAAAACTTGGGAATCCGATGTTAAGAGAAAAATCAACAAAAATTAAAGATTTTGGAGAAAATACAGAAATTATTATTAATGATTTAAAAGATACATTACTTTCCTTACAGGCAGAAAAAAATATAGGTAGAGCACTGGCTGCTCCTCAAATAGGTTATCTTAAAAAAGTTATCTATGCCAATCTACCTGAAAGAGAAATTGTAATGATAAATCCTAAAATAACCTGGAAAAGTAAGGAAAAATTTATGGTCTGGGACAGTTGTTTTAGTTTTGATATTGCTTTTTTTGTAAAAATATCAAGACATAAAAAAATAAAAGTTAGATATCAGAATACAAAAGGAGAAAACATTACTGAAACTTTTAAAGATGATTTTGCTGAATTATTTCAACATGAAATAGATCATCTGGAGGGAATATTAGCTACTGATCATTTGGAGAAT
>DATFIM010000083.1 GCA_035270125.1 Halanaerobiales bacterium
TGTGGAACATTTTGAATATTTCTTCCTCTATATTTTGTTAACTCTTTTTTATCAAAAAAAGTACCATCTACTAAGAGTAAATCTGAACTTGAAGAAACTTTATTAAATTTTTTCTTGAAATTTTGCCAGCTATCAATATCAGGGAGATAGAAAAGAGTTTTGGATTCTCCTTTTATTAAAAATGATGCTGTATCTGTATATTCAGCTCTATGAGGCACTTTTATTGCTTTAATTTTGGGCCTTGTAATTTCTTCAATGTTTTTTTCAAACTTAAATAAAGAAAGGTTTATATTATTGTTTTCTATTAAACTTTTCCATGGTTGATTTTTTATTAAAAATTTTTTCATTGATTTTGAAGTAAAAATAGTCAAATTATTATAATTTATTGCCTCTTTTCCAAAATATATTAGACCAGTATAATGGCCAATATGGGCATGTGTTAAAAATACTGCTTCTAGGTGATCATCAGGAAAATTATATTTTTGAGCAGTTTTATTTAGAGATTGCAATTGTGCAGGAAAATGAGGTGTAGCGTCTATAATATAGCTTTTTTTATTTTTAACATCTAAAATTCCAAGTGAAGCAGGCAATCTAATTAAATTTCTGTCTTTTTTGGCTGCTATACAATTAGGACAGGAACAATCAGGTTGGGGGTATCCCCCGTCCTGTGCCGTTCCCAGTACTTTAATTAGAATTTTGTTCATTATTATTACCTCCTGAGATAGTTAACGGATACAAGTTGTCAATTTCGCTATTCTGTCTTTGCTATTGAAATACCAGTTACACCATATATTAAATTAAATAAAATAGCAAGCATAGGAAAAAACAATAATGGTATGAATTCCCCGGGAGCTACCCCCAACATATTTGCCGCAAAAATTGCTGGAACTCCCCAGGGAACTAATGTTATACCAACAGTTCCACCAGCTTCAACAATTCGGCTTAAATTTTTACTGTGTAAATTCATTTTTTTAAAAGAAGAAGAAAACATTTTTCCAGGTATAATTATAGCTAAAACCTGTGCTCCAGTACTTAAACCTATTAAAAATGAACTTATTAAAGATGTTACTAGTAACTGTTGTTCTCCTTTAACTAAGTTCATTATTTTACTAACAATAGTCTGCAGTATACCTACTTTTTGCATAATTCCACCAAGAGCAGCAGCTGTAATAAGTAATATTATTGTTCCTCCCATGGAATTTATTCCACCTCTATTAAATAAATCATTAATCATAGTTATATCACTTTGGGCATTAAAACCAGATGTAAAAGCACTAAAAACACTAACTAATGTTGCACTTTGAAAAATCAAAGCGAAAATCCCTCCTGAAATAGAAACTGATAAGAGAGTTGGAATTGCTGGTGTTTTTTTAACAGCAAGAATTATAGTAATTATAGGTAAAATAAACAATATGGGGGTTAAATTAAATGTATTTTCCAGTCCAAACATTAATGAATTTATTTCATCTGTTCCCTTAACATTACTGCTAACATAATTTAGACCGATTATTCCATAAATTATAAGTGAGATAAAAAAAGCCGGAATAGTATCCCATAACATATGTCCAACATGTTCAAATAAATTACTTTCCGTCATAGCAGCTGCAATATTTGTTGTATCGGATAAAGGAGATAATTTATCTCCAAAAAATGCTCCAGAAATTATTGCTGCTGCAGTAAGAGCAGAAGGAAAACCCATAGAATTGCCAATTGTAATAAGGGCAATCCCAACAGTTGCTATAGAAGTAAAAGATGTACCAAGAGTAGTTGCTACAATAGCTGTTATGAGTGCAGCTAAGGGTACAAAAATTGTTGGGTTTAAAAATTTAAGCCCATAATAAATCATAACTGGAATTACACCACTGGCAATCCAGGTACCTATAATTGAACCAACAATAAGTAAAATAAAAACAGCAGGTAAGGCATTTGCTACACCTTTTTTCAAACCATCTTCTAATTCATTCCATGTATAATTATAATATATTCCTATTACTCCAGTTGTTATTATAGAGCTAATCAATGGAACTAACATACCAACGCTCCAGAAAAAGACAGAAAGAGCTCCCGTTAAAAGAAGAACAACAATAGGTAAAATAGCCATTTGAAAAGTAATTTTTGATTTTTTCATAATTTTATACCTCCATTTTTTTTATTAATAATAGCTAAAAATTTTGAAGAAAATAAAAAAAGCCCCCCTTTTCAGGGCGACTTGTATGCACGGTACCACCTGAATTATTCTGCTAAATGTAAAACAGAATATCTCTCTTGAAAGCGAACACTTCCTCACCGGATAACGACGGATTACGGCCTGGCTTACTAATATTTCAGCTGGCAACTTAAGAGGTGTATTTCGGCAAAATGCTTACTTTTCCTCCTTCAAAGTTTTTAACATGTTAAATTGTTAAAACTTATTATATATAAATTTATCTCTCCTGTCAAGAAAGATCACTTATTTTGTTATCTGGAATTACACCATCTCTAAATAGGTCAATTTGTTTTGTTTTATCTTCTTTACTAAGTTTAGATCCTAAATCCTGTACCCAATTAAATATTGAGCTATCACTTGTGGATGTTTCTAATATATTATCTATTTTCTTGGAAGTTTTCTATATGGCAGATCATTTACTAAATCTAAAGCTGTTTCTTTTAATCCAGGTAATTGGCTTTCAGCTGAGGGTATATTTAAATATTCATCAAGTAAATATCTGTATTCATCATTGCTATCCTTATAATATATTCTCTTAATTGTTTACTAACAAACAAATTCAAAATATTTTCTTCTAATTTTTTATTATCATGCAATTCTCTTCTTAATTCTTTTCGGTGACTAAAACTTTCTAATAACATAAATTTTATTGATAAAAATAAAGCAAAGCTTGAGTTAACTTCAAATTACATTTCTAAATTTATCTCAGTTTTCTCTCTAATCCATTCAATTGAACGATTTATGACAAATTCCCAGTCCATATCAGAATTAATAATTGCTTTATAATCTTTATAACCAATTTTATTAAATTTATTTACTAATTTTTTAGCTTGAATAGATTTAACATTTTTAGATTCTTCATAATGCAAAATAAGTAAAGGACTATCAATTTTTTCTGGCCAGTAATAAGAAGACTTTGCTATATATTTTTCTTCAATTTCTGAAGGAGTTCCTCCTAATTTTTCTTCAAAAACTTTCTTTCTGGCACTAATACTATCATTATATAAACCTATAAGATCAGTTGGAGTATTAAAAACTGCAGCAGCATTTAAGCCGACATCATTTTTAATTGCCTGATATACCATCTGTCCCCCTTTTTCAATTCCTATAGCAGCCATTTTATTTTCATTTACATAAGGTAAACTTTTAGTAAGTTTAACTAAATCTAAAAACTGTTCACTATCTGATGCTGAAAAATCTTCTAATTGATTACCTCCATAATCACCTTCATATTTTGGAGATACAATAATATAATCTTCTGAGAAAAATGAGGTGAACCAGTATGCTAACCTTTCATTTTCTCTTTCTTTTACTTTAGCAGATCTATTAAAAAATAAAACTGGGTAATTACCCTCTTCTTTAGGTTTCATTATTACAGCTTTAGCTTCTTTTTCACTACTAAGATAATTAATAGAATATGTGTCAATTTTCTTAATTTTTTCTTTTAACTTATCAGACTTTTTATTATCAAATTGTTCATTTACGCTAAGTACGTCAATTTTTTCAGCAGATACTATTTTCCCATCATTATTTTCATTTAGTGCATTTAAATCTTGCTCTAAATATGGACCTCCTCCATCACGAAGAAAAATAAAACCTAAAATACCTAAAATAACAACTAAGATGATATAAGATTTCTTCATTTTCTTAATCCTCCTCATATATTTAATTAATAAGTTATAATCTAGTATTTATATTTGTTTAAATAAAATAAATAACCTAAGATGATTGCACAAAACAATGCCAGAACGACTCGCCCACTTCCAAAATAATAAGCTCGAGAAGCTGTAATAGCAAAATATATTATCAACAAAATAAAAATCCCGATTAATAACTTTCCAATAAATTTTAATAATTTCACCATATATCTCCTCCTGGACAAATGTTAGAATTTTTAATCTAAAATAATATTGTGTATATTTTAAATGTTAAATAAAAATTAATGTATTCCTTCACAAATAAAAAAATCACTTCTCTCGAAGTGATTTAATAATTTATATTTCTAAAAAGAAAATAAATCTAAAAATATTCTAATAACATTTGCTCCACCAATTGCAGTTCCAGCTATGCTACCTAAATTAGCTAAAATAACAATTAACAATATATGAGTAACTTTATTCGTATAAATTTCTTTTATACTCATCCCACCAGAAAGTTTTTGAAAATCTTTTACCTGAGGTTTTTTCAAATAAGCTTCTGTTAAACCTGCAAACCAACCAGCAGCTAAAGCAGGATTTAAAGAACTTAAAGGTGCAACAATAAAAGCAGTTAAAATAGTTAAAATATGTCCTTTAGCAAAAATAGTACCTATACTAGCCAATAAACCATTCCAAAAAAACCAGGTTTTAGTAACTTCTAACCCTGTATTGATATTATTAATAAAACTAGAAATAATAATAACCATAATTAATGATGGAATTCCCCAGGATATAATTTTACTCCATTTGGGTTTATTAGGAAGTTGAGTAATTTCATTCATATTTTGTTCTTTAAATATTTCTTTTTTCACTCCCGGGACATGAGCGGCACCTAATACAGCAACAATCTTATTCCCAGAAGCATTTTTTATTTTATTGGCTAAATATTGATCTCTTTCATCAAGTAAATGTTTTTTAATACCAGGAAATGATTTACCCATTTCTTCTAACATTAGATTTAAGCTATCACCACTTTTAAGCTCTTCCATTTCCTCTTCAGTTATTTCTTCATCTATAAAAAGCATAGTGATAATTTGAAATATTAATTTAATCTTTTCCCAAATTCCAAGTCCACGCCATACTCTCTTAAAAGTAAGTTGAATATCCCTGTCAGCAAGCACTAAATTTGCATCAATTTTTTTAGCAGATTTAATCCCCTGTACCATTTCTGCTCCGGCATTTATACCCAATTTTTCTGCAATTCGGTTCTGAAAAGAACTAATTATTAAATTAACCAGTAATAATAAAGCTTTTCCCTGTTTAATTACTTCAAATATATCCATATCACTCCATTTATCTTTATCATTAATAGATTCATACCTTTGTTGGTCTAATTCTACACAGACACTATCCGGTTTTTCTTCTTCTATAACTTTTTTTACCTGTTCTGCACTATTTTTAGAAACATGAGCTGTAGCAATCAAAATTATTTCTTTATCTTTATAAGAAAGCCTTTGAACATTTTTTTCATTCATAATATCACCCTTTTAATGGTATACTAATATCTATTTCACCAACCGGATATTAATTTCCTTTTTATTTATTATTAGACATAAAAAAATGGTGCTGAAGATGGAAGTCGAACCCATATGAGCGCAAGGCCCACCGGATTTTGAATCCCATAATTACTTTTTCAATTCTTATCAGATTTTATTATGATCTCTGGCATAATAACAATAATAAGCTTTTATTCGATTTTAGTTTATCATATATTTATATCTAGTATCAAATTTTTTAGTAGGATTATGTTAGGATTTAATTTTAGATAAATAATTTTTAAATATTAATTTACATTATATACAACCTCATTTAAATCTTAATGGTTTATTTACTGTTTTTCTCTATATGTAAATATAAATCTAACATTCTATCAAGTATATTAAAAACTTCTTTATATTCTTCTTCATTTAGATTTTCATACGGCTTTTTATTTAAAAATTTATCTATAAAAATAATCATACCTCTATCAATTAAATTATCAGGAATACACCCTAAACTGAAATTAGAACTTCTATTGTAATCTTCATCATGGTAAAACATCATTAAATCACTAAATTTATCGTAATGATCACCCAGATAATTATTGAATAATCTTATTTTGGATTCAAAAACTTCAATTGGATTTTGTAAAGTCATGCTAGGCTCTAAAGAAAATGCAAATCCTGCTCTAAACTGTTCTCTGTTTTTTTCATACCCTATATTTACCTGAAATCCTTTTCTGCCTCCTGAATGAAAAACATAAGTGTCTTTTATACTTCTTTGTGAAAAATATCATATATAACCACTTTTATTAATCTTTTTATTTCTTTTCTATAATTTTGTAATTCACCTAT
>DATFIM010000084.1 GCA_035270125.1 Halanaerobiales bacterium
ATAACTGAAGCTAATGCTAACCACAAAATATAAAATTTAGGAGTTTTTACAAATTCTCTTGGGGGAACATCTTCTATTATTTCAGAATCTTTAATATTTGCAGAATTAGAATTACTACTTGCTGGAGGAGACCAACCCTTCGGAGGATTCTTAATCAATCTTGAACCAACAAGAGCAACCAAAGTAATGATAATTCCTAATACGAAAAGAGTTCCATCTACTCCCCAGATTTTAATCATTTCTTTTTTTAATGGAGCAAATATTACTGCCGCCAGACCGAACCCCATAACTGCCAGTGAAACAGCAAATCCTGGTTTGTCAGAAAACCATTTGCGAGCAGTTGGAGCTATAGTTGCATAGGTAAGACCACAGGCTATACCCACCCCAATTCCATAAGTTAAAGTAAGCCAAATAGGGGAAGGAAAATATTTCATTAGAGCTGCCAAGCTATAACCTACAAAAAATATCAAAGAACCAGTTAATGCTATTTTCTTGGGTCCATACTTATCCTGCAACCATCCTGCTGGTATCATAGTTATAGAAAATATAATAATCATAATAGTAAAGGGTAAATTTGCCTGAGCAGTAGTCCAACCCCATTCTTCTACTAAGGGAAGCACAAAAGATCCCCAGGCATAACTCATTCCTCCCATCAAAGAAAGAAGAAAACCACCAACTAAAACTATCCAACGATTATATTCTGAATTTCTTTTACTATTCTCATTATTTTTATTCATTATATTCCCCCTATCTTTTTAGTAATCCAAATAAAGCCTCAATTATTTATCCATTTCATTTATTGCTTTAAACCAGATAAGCATTACTTCTTTTTCCTTTTCAGTCATATTTTCCATGTCTTTTTTCATGTCTTCATCCATAGGCATAACACCGATAGTAGTAATAGCGTTATAATTTTTATCATCATATTTAGTTTTACTGGAAGTAACTGTGATACTATAAATATAGTCATTTTTCAATCCATAAGATGTATATTCTCCTTTTTTATTTTCTACTGAAATTTGATAGGCATCTTTGAGTAAATCACTGTAATATGATTTAATCTCTTCCTTAGATTCTTTACTTAAAAAAGAAATAGTAACACTATCTTCTTCTCCTTCAATTACTTCATTAACTACAACATCATTATATAAGGGAAAAATATGATCAGGATAAGATATCGGTATTTCGTTGTTTTTATAAGTTTTATTGTTATTACCAATTGGAAAATAACCATTGCTGTAGAATAACAGACCACCAATTACTATTACCAGTAAAATAATAAATATAAGATACTTACTCATATGGTCACCTTCTCTTAATATTTTTTAATAATACAAAAACTATTCCCCAACTTACCAGCCCCGGAATTATACCCATAGCCGGATTAATTATAGTAATATTTCCTAAAATAAAAGTTGTTGACGTATTTAACCAGGTATGGAGCAAGATTGTTACAAGAACACTTTTTGTATTATTATAAAACCAGGTTATTATAAAAGTTTGTGCAATAATTGACATTGTAAACCCAGCCAATGAAAAAATAGTAGGAATTATTCCAATACCAGAATATAAAAATATTACATAAGGATAGTGCCATACTGCCCAAATAATACCTAAAATCCAGCTAGCTTTTTCAGCATCATAAATTTTTTCAAGTGCTGGAAGAACAAAACCTCTCCAACCAGGTTCTTCAAGACCACTGGTTAATAATTCATAAATAAAATATACTATCACTAAATTAAAAGGAATATTGCTATTAAAAAAATTATTTAAAGGAATACCAATTAACATTCCAATTAGTACTACAATTATATTAATAAAAATGGGTAATAATAATACATATAAATACCATTTTATTTCAATTTTCCAATTAGTTATTCTTTGCCAGAATTCTTTTATATTTAATTTTTTATAATATATTGTAATAATTGCTGCTGCAAGTGGCCCATAAACTCCCAATCTAAATAATAAAAATGCCAATACTTCTTTAAGATCTTCAAATTCAAAATTAATTATTTCAATAAAAGATAAATCTTTATATCCTAACGAAATAGCACTTATCCATAAGATCCAGGTAAATCCATAAGCTAATAAAGTATAAAAAATAATATTGTTTTTTATTTTTATTTGTCTATCCATATTTTCTCCTTTCTTTATTTTCTTTTCTTAAATGATTTATAAGTTAATAAAATTAAACCTATTATATTAGCTATAGAAAAAAACATTGTAGCAGTTGTCCCCCATTTAAGAATAAACTCATTAACCAATAGGCCGAGAGTGCCAATAAATATAAGCAAAAATATATAAATTCCCATATTTTTATTCATTAAAAATAATCTCCTTCCAAATAATTATTCATTATACTTTATAATTCTGCTTTCAGTTGATTTTTTCCTTTATAATTAGCTAATAAATAAAAAAAAACCAGAGCAAATTTGATATTTGCTCTGGTTTTATTCTAATTTTATTATTGATATATTTTATTTTTTCGCCAAAGATCCCATAGGATCCCAGGGATCTAAAACAACTGCTTCTTTTTTATAATCAGTTAATAATTCATCCGATAGATATTTTTTATTGATCACTACTTCGTAATTATATTCTTCAAACCATTTGTCACTCATTACAAAAAAGCCATCTTCTCCTACATCTTTTCCCCAACTATTTTGTACTTTCCACTTGTCAATATCATCATTTTCATAAAGATTTACTCCAGTAAAGACCATAGCATGAGTTAAAACACTTTCGCGATATTCCAGTCTTTCTCCTTTATCTAGAGAAAACTCAGTATCCAAAACCTTTTCAAAATTATAAAGATCAGTATCCATTATCCCCAGATCTCTATCAGACATTTGTCCAACATCACAACCAAACCAGACTGGTTCGCCATCCTTTAATTGTTTTACTGAAAGTTCTTTTAATTTGTCTATTTTAAGATTTAAATAATGTATTTTTTGACCATCAATTACATTTCCTAAAAACTCTACTGTATATGTTTGGTGGAAAGGTTTATCTTTTGTAGGTGCGTTGATAATACTTACATAATCTTTCATTTTAAAATCAGAATATTTCTCATAAAATTCTTGAGGTGTCAAATTTTCATCTCGATAAAAATTATCATCTTTATCTCTGTATTCAAAATCAAATTCTGTTGGCGGTTCTCCCAAAAAATAACATAGAATAGAATATATTTCATTTATCATATCTTCTTTTTTATTATGAAGTTCATTTAAACTGACACCATTATTATTTAACTTTCTCAAAATTTTAGCATTATCTCTTAATTTTAAATTTAATATTTTATTTAAAGTTCTTGAGTTACTGCTTGAATGACTTTCAGGCATTGCATATTTGGGCAAAATACCATATTTCTGAATTATACCTGTAAACATATCCCACTGACCACCATCATTAGTTGGATTTTGTAAAAGCCACATTACTTTTCTACTATCTAATTTCATATCTCTGGTTTCTAAAATGTTTTCAAGAAAATAATTAGCCTTTTCTAGCTTATCCCAGAACATACTATATGCCTGTGATAATTCAAAATCATGATCTTTAATATTTAATTTATCAGAGATGCTATAACGAATATTATTTAATGCTGCAAATATCCAGCATCTCCCACTTTTTTGTTGATTGGTTACTTTTCCTACTTCAATTTCTTCAGAAAAATCGTAATGCATGTTTTGAATTGATTCATAATTCTTTGCTACATCTTTAAGACCATTGTTTATAACTGCATCAGCTATGACCTCTTTTGTTTTATCTTTATTAAAATTTTCAGAATATCTTTTTATTTTTTCTCTGGTTATTTCTTTTTTTGTCATTTTACTTCCCCCTATTTGTTTTTTAACTTTGCATTTTAACCCATTTAGTTATCGCTTTTTCAATCATTTCATCCCAATTAGAAAATTCTGTAGTTTTATCAATAAAATCATTTAGCTCTTTTTCAGGAATATTATCAAAATCTTCCCCATTTCTAATTTTAAAGTTACTTTCTCTAAACATCTGGTTTATATTATCAAAATTTGTATATTCAATCATAAAATCATCAGTAAATAAATCTTTGAATCTAATTTCACTATTACCCTGTAATTTATCTATTCTATTAATAACCTTTTCAAAATTTTCACTTTCATTATCCATATAAATTCCTCCCAAAATTATGTATTCAAATAAGTCTTAATATATATTTCTTGAATTTATTTCATATCCCTCTTTCTAAAATTAAATCACTTAAAAAAGGAGGTTTTAGTTATGGAAGAAGGTATTATTTTACTTCTAATTTTATTTTTAATTTTCAATGTTGGCATTGGAGAAATATCATTCCCGAATATAAGTAAAGAAAATATTGAAATTGAAGAAGAAAAAATCAC